>CAISKJ010000409.1 GCA_903885885.1 uncultured delta proteobacterium | reverse complement strand
CGCGGCGGGCGCCGACGCGTCGGGCGCGGTCACCGCGGCGTCGGGGGCGGGCGCGGTCTGCGCGATCGCGCGCGCAGGGAGCACGGCCAAGATCGAAGAGACGAAGGCCACCCGGCGGTAACGCACGAAGGTGATGTTGAGAATCATTTGCAGGATTGGGGAACTACTACGCTGCCCCGCAGAGGGTCAATGGAGAAGCGCCGCCCTGCGCCGCGCCCCGCGCGGTGCGACTACTCTTCGGTGACGCAGCGAAAGCGGCCGTTGACGGGCACGCAGTAGGCGATCACGCCGTCGACGGGGCGGCATCGACGCGCGGGGTCGATGGGCGAGCACGGGTCGTCGGGGAACACGCAGTGCCACCCGCCCGCCTCGCAGGGGCGTCCTGCTAGGTACGAGGCGCACTGGCCGAGCACGCTGCCGCGGCGGCACTGCGCGTCCCACCGGCAGGTGGCGGGGAGGCACGCGCGCGCGGGGAACGGCACCATCGGCAGCTGCCCGCAGCGGCGCGTGCTGGGGCAGTCGAGGTCGTCGTCGCACGCGTCGCGGATGCACGTCCCGTAGGGGTGCTCGTCTTTCCACGCCTGGGCCACCTCGCAGTCGCGAAACACGCGGCTGTATTGGGCCTCGAGGTTCTCGTTGAAGCAGCGCTGACCGCCGGGGCAATCCTCGTCGACCATGCAGCCGCCGCGCGTCGGCGCGTCGTCGCACGCGTCGGCGGTCACGTCGGGGGTGTCATCGCGGGGTGCGTCGGCCGTCCCGTCGCGGGGTGCGTCGGACGTCCCATCGCGGGGTGCGTCGGACGTCCCATCGCGGGCGGCGTCGACGAGGCGCGCCGGGGCGGCCGCGTCGCGCGTGGGCCGCGCGGGCTGCGACACGAAGGGGGCCGCCACGGCGCGCGGTGGCGACGCGTCTACGCGCGGCGTCGCCGCCTCGCGGGGACACCCCGTGGCGAGCGCAGCGATCGACGCGAGAACGAGTGTGCGGCGCGCCATGCGAGAGCCGCGCGACCCTACTACGGAAGCGCCGCGCGCCGTGAGCCCGTCGGCGCTGTGCAGCGAGCGTGCACCGGCTCAGGGCGCGTCGGCGTCGCGGCACACGCGGTCGACCTCTTGCGCGGGCAGGGGGATCACGCCGCCGCACCGATACGAAAAGTGCAGGAGCGTGTCGAAGCCCGCGGCCCAGAGCGTGAGAGCCAGCGCCGCGCACGCCACGGTGGCGCGACGCGCCGCGCGCGGGCTGCGCGCGAGGCCCCACGCATCGACCGAGAGCCACACGCCGTTGGCGAGGTGCAGCACCGACGCCGTGAGCCCCACGAGGTACGCCGCGAACATGCCCGGCGCGCCGAGCGTGTGCCCCACGAGCTCGTAGAACTGCTGCCATTGCAGCGCGCCGCGCGCCGCGGGCACGTGCAGCTGCCCGAGGTGCAGCGCGATGAACGCGAGCGCCACGACGCCCGTCACGCGCTGCGCCACGCGGCGCGCGCGGTGCCGCGGGTCGACGGCGCCGCGGAGCGCGATCGCGACGCCGCCGAGCGCGTGCAGGCCCAGCGGTGCGAGCACGAGCGCCTCGACGAGGCGGCGCAGCGGCATCGACTGCAGGGCCGCCGCGGTGTCGTTGAAGGCGTCGCGGCCGTAGAGGGCGCTCGCGTTGATGGTGATGTGCGCGACCAGGAAGATGCCCCACCGGCACGAGGCCCGCCAGCGCGTGCGCGCGACGGAGGAGCGAGGGGCGCTCGGAGACCGCATCGACGGCAGGGGCAGGTGAATCTGCGGGGGTGCTCATCGCGCGCGACCGGCGGCGATTGTGCGTAGGTGCGCGCGACGGCGTCAATAGAACACCGCGCGCCGCGGCCGTGGTACGAACCGCGCCGCCCCGATGCCCAGGTGGTCGAACCGTCTCACGCGCCTCACCGCCGCCGCGTGGCTGAGCGCCGCGTGCGGAGGCTCGGACCTGCGCGGGCGCGCCGTGCAGCTCACGAGCGACGACGTGCGCGTCGACCGCGCCCTGGTGCGCGCGCGGGAGAAGGCCGCCGACGGCGACTACGCCGCGGCCGAGCGGCTGCTCATGGAGGTGATCGCGACGCACCCGCGCGACCCGCTCGCGGCCGTGGCGCGCGT
>CAISKJ010000408.1 GCA_903885885.1 uncultured delta proteobacterium | reverse complement strand
GGCGGCGGGCGCGGCGACGGCCTCGACCGCGGGCGCGGCGACGGGCACTTCGACGGGGGCGTCGGGCTTGGGGGATTCGTCGCTCATAGCGAAGCGGAGCGGTGTTGTACCGGGCCGCGGGGCTACAAGCCAAGCAGGCGCGTGGCCATCTCGCGAAAGCGCGTGAAGGGCACCGGCTCGTCGACGGCGCGGCCCGCCTCGATCACGCCCGGAGCCCTTACAAACAGCGGAACCGTGCGGTCGAAGAGGTACGGCGACCCGTGGCTCGTGCCGTGGCCGAGCGCGTAGCCCGCGTCGAAGAAGCTCCCCGCGCGCGCCTCGAGGTACAGCACCGCGCCCGACTCGCGCGGGATCGACCGACACAGGAGGGCCTCGACGGACTCGCCCGCCTCGCAGGTCGCGGGCACCGTGAGCGTCTCGACGATGCGCTCGATCTCGACGTGCTGCCGCGCGCGCGCCACGAGGGCGTCGACGAGGCGACGCGCGCGATCGGGCGGGAGCGCCTGCGCAGCGGGCGTGAGGTACACGTACGGATCGGCCACGCCGATCACCCATTCGCCGGGCCCGAGCGCCGCGACGGCGGCGGTCTGGAGCTCGCGCGCCACTTCGTCGGGGTCGAGGCGGCCGAGGGCGCCGCAGGGGCGCTCCCACGGGTCGGGGGCGCTGTCGTTGGCGCACCACGGACGCGCGGCCACGATCGTCTGCACCTCGGGGAGCTGCACGATGCCGTGGTCGGCGGCCATCACGAGCGACCATCCGCGCGGGCCCACCTGCGCGTCGAGGCGCGCGAAGAAGCGCCCGAGCGCGGCGTCGAGCTGGCGGAGCTGGTCCCACGCCTCCCACGCGTCGGGGCCGAAGAGGTGGCCCACGTAGTCGTTCGACGAGAGCGACAGCGCGAGGAGCATGGGCTTGCTCGCGTCGCGCGCGTGCTCGACGGCGGCCTCGGCGAGCGCGAGCACGGCCTGGTCTCCCCGCGGCGACGCGCGCAGCGCGTTGCCCGGTCGACGCGCGCGCGCGAAGTCGTGCGGAAAGGTGGTTCCCCAGCCGTCGAGGTCGCCCTCGCCGGGCTGGTCGTCGGGCGTGGCGGCGTGGGCGCGCACCCAGGGCTCGTCGAGCAGCGTCCACGGCGTGGTGCGCAGCGCGCGCACGGCGTCGGGGTTGCCCGCGGCGCGGGCCCACGTGGGCAGCGCGGTCGAGAACGCCGTCGAGGTGACGAAGGTGTCGTGGCCCGGGTCGAACCAGATCGTCGCGTCGGGGTGCCGACCGCCGCCGAAGATGGCCCCGCGGTCTTTGAGCGAGAGGCTCACGATGACCGCGCCCGGCACGGCCTCTCGCAGCTGATCGGCGAGCGTGGGCACGCGCAGCCGCGCGATCGACGAGCCCACCGCGTCGGTGGCGCCGTCGAAGTTCACCACGCGCGAAGACTCGTCGCGCAGGATCGACACGCGGGCGCCGCGCGCGTCGGGCACCTCGTTGGCGAGAATGCCGCTCTCGCGCGGAGGCTGCCCCGTGTAGAGCGACGAGTGCCCCGGCGCCGTGTCGGTGGCGGCGTGCATGTAGCGCATGCGACGAAACCACGTCCCCTCGCGGCGCAGCCGCGCGAAGCCGCCGTCGTCGGGCAGGAGGGGCAGGCGCTCGGCGGCCACCCACGCGGCGAACTGATCGATGACCACCGTGACCACGAGCGGCGGCGCCGCGGGCGCGGGCGGCGCTACGGGCGCCGGGGGCGCG
>CAISKJ010000407.1 GCA_903885885.1 uncultured delta proteobacterium | reverse complement strand
GGTGCCTCACTCTGCGGATGACTGACGAGCGCTCTGCGCCCCGTTCGCCGCGCGATTGCGGATCGCCGCGGAGTATTCGATAGTCGCGGCGTGATCGCACCGAAGCGCTGGTTGAGGGGATGGATCGGGGTCGCGTTCGCTGGGGCGATGTTCTCGATCCTGCTCGCGAGTGATGGCTGCGGACCGTCGGTGTCGCGCGGGATGGTGATCCGCGCGGCGGCGCCATCCGAGGGCGCGCGTCGCGCGTTGCTGATCGGCAACGGCAGCTACGAGCACTTCGGCGCGCTTCGCAACCCGACGCGAGATGCGCGGATGCTCCACCAGACCCTGAGCAGCCTCGGCTTCGAAGTGGCGCTGGTCGAAGACGCGAGCCGCGAGCGGCTTCAGGGCGCGATCCGCCGCTTCGCGCAATCGGTGAACGCCGGTGACATCGCGCTGATCTACTACTCGGGCCACGGCGTGAGCGTGGGCGGGCACAACTACCTCGTCCCCGTCGATTTCGATGGGAGCTGCGGCCCTGACATCGGCGCGCAGCTCGAGGAGCGGGCGCTCTCGGTCGACGAGATGATGACGACGATCGGCGGCCGTCAGGGCCGCAACGTGCTGCTCTTCGACGCCTGCCGCAACAACCCCTGCGTGGCCGCGGCGCGCTCGCTGACCCGCGGTCTCAGCAACGCCCGCTCCGTCGGGGAGGGGCTGGCGAGCGTGCGCGCGCCACGCGACACGATGATCGTGTACGCGACGGACCCCGGAAGCACTGCGGACGACGGGGAAGGGCAGAACAGCCCCTTCGCCCTCGCCCTCCGCGATCACCTGCCCGACCCGTTCGACGTCGCTACGGTGGTGCGCCGGGTTCGGTCCTCCGTCGCCGCCGCGACGAACGATCAGCAGGTGCCCTGGACGGAAGAGTCACTGCGCGCGGAGCTCGTGCTCGGAGGGGCAGCGGTGACCGAAGCGCCTGGTGAGGCGCGTCCAGCGATCGTCGCGGTGCAGGTCCCGGCGCGCGCGCCTCGCGTGGAGCCACCGGTCCAGACTTCGTCTCCGCCAGCAGCGATCACGGCCCTTGCGACGGTGTCCGTGCCGGCGTGCCCGAGCGGGATGATCTCGATCGCTGGCGGCGATTTCACGATGGGTGACGCCGCTGCGGTCGACGCTCCCACACGGAGCGCTCACGTGGGCTCGTTCTGCATGGACCGCACGGAGGTGAGCGTGACGTCGTACCGCCGCTGCGTGACCGCCGGAGCGTGCACGGAGCCGTCGCCGTTCCAGAACGTCCGCGGCAACTACAACATGTTCTGCAACTGGGGCCGCAGCGGTGCGGAGACGCACCCTGTGAACTGCGTGGACTGGACGCAGTCGACGGCCTACTGCATGTGGGCCGGGGGTCGTCTGCCGACGGAGGAGGAGTGGGAGTACGCGGCTCGCGGTCGCGAAGGCCGCGTGTGGGCGTGGGGCAACGCGGGCATCGACGGGACGCACGCGAACCTCTGCGGCGACGAATGTAGTTCGTACTCCACGTCAAGCGGATTCAGTGAGTTCGCTGCTTATCCGGGCCATCACGACGAGTTTGCGGTGA
Organism: uncultured delta proteobacterium; assembly: GCA_903885885.1. Classification (GTDB taxonomy): domain Bacteria; phylum Myxococcota_A; class Polyangia; order Polyangiales; genus CAISKJ01. Next base: position 12,513 of record CAISKJ010000407.1, on the reverse strand, counting down.
CCGCGCCGGTTGACTCGCTGCCCGCAGGTGCGACGCCCGAGGGTCTGCTGAACATGACGGGGAACGTGCTGGAGTGGACGTCGACAGTTGACGGAAACAAACGCGTCCGCCGCGGCGGCAGTTGGTTCGACTACGTACCGTCGTGGGTGCGCGCCGCGTCTCGCAGCGCGAACGGGCCTGCGGACCGTAGCCACAGCATCGGGTTTCGGTGCGCGCGCGGGGCGAGGTAAATTGATCTTTACCCCTTAATGATTTCCCCTTGCGCGGAGCGCATTCTTCTGGATCGAGAGCGAGCGAAGCATCGACGGTCGACGGGTTTCGAAGCGCTCGCGCGCGAAGCGCGCGTCGAATTTGAGCGGCGATGTAGTCGAGGTCACGTCCGAGGGGTTTTACGCGCGCGAAGTGCCTGAGACGTGTTCTGTCGCTTCCCGCGCGTGACGCGGATCGATCTCGGCACTCATCACGGAGCCTGCCGACGCGGACGTGCACCTCCCCGAGCCGTGTCGGTCTGAATGTCGCCCCTTACTGCGCAGTAAGCGAACGCGAATTCCCATAAAAGAAGGTCATCGCGGAGAAAGTCTGTGTCGGCCTCACGCGGGCTGGAGCCGTCGGAGCACGCGTGTCACCCAGGCCCGCACCGCCTCGAGCTCGCGGATCGCCGCCTTCGCCTCGGGCCCGTCGTCGGCCTTCAGCGCGGCGACGGCCTTGCGCTCGAAGCTCTTGTCCGCCACGCGCTCGCGGAACTGACGCAGCTGCGCCGTCACCCTCGGCGCCGTCACCCTGACAGCGCGCGTCTCTCCGCGCTCCGCGAGGAGGCCCGCCACGTACTTCTGCGTCGCCCGCTGCGTGAGCTTGAGCGACGTGACGTGCTGCGCCGCGCCCCGCATGAGCGCCTCGTCGCCGAGCGGAAGGAGCAGCGCCTTGCGGCCCGGCTCGAGGTTCCTCCACGACTCGTCGGTGATGCGCTTGTCGCGCGCCGCGATGTGGAGCGCCACGTAGAGCAGCTTCTTGTTGAGCCGCAGCGTCGGACCGCCCGCGCGCCGCACGAGGTCGGCCCACACTGCGTTGGCGCTGCGGCCTTCGAGCGCCGCGCTCGCGTCGTCGTCGAAGACGCTGATGAGCATCCACCGGCCGAAGCCGACGAGTGCGTCCTCCATGACGTTGCGGGTGTCTTCGGCGCGACGCAGAGCCTCCGCGACGAGCTTGCGTTCGGGCTCCGACAGGGGGGCCGACGAGGAGGGCGCCGCGACGATCTCGTTCTTCCGGGGGGTCACCATGGGGGGCAAATTCTCACAGGTGGCACCTCCTGTGGGTGAACGAACTGCACCCATGGGCGAACCAGTTGGGTGCGGGTGGCGTGTCGGACGTCCTCGCGACCAGACACTCTTTGCGATACGGTCGTGACACCGAGACCACTCTCGTGGGGCCGCAACCGGGCGTTGAATTCGTGGGCTTTCGCCTCGACCGCGAGGTGGCGCGAGGCGGCATGGGCGCCGTCTACGAGGCCACGCAGCGGAGCACGGGGAGGGCGTGCGCGGTCAAGGTGATGCGCCCTGATCTGGTCCGCGACCCCTCGGCGCGCGCTCGCTTTGTCGCCGAAGCCAAGATCGGGGCGAGCATCGAGAGCGAGCACGTGGTCAAGGTTTTGGGGGAACGACGCCGCGGGCGCCGCCGACTCGAACGCTTGCTTGAACGGCGTGTGTCCGGTCGCCTCGACCGAGCTGTACGTTGCCTCGACCGGCAGCGGCGCCCTCACCTCTGTGAGCGACACATTTGTTCACACTGCGCCCGTCGGGGCGTTCGCGCAGACCGCTGGACCCTTCGGCCACCTCGACCTCGCGGGCAACGTCTGGGAGTGGACCGCCGACTGGTACGGTGCCTTCTCCGAGGCCTCCGAGCCGCTCGAGAGTCCGTCCGGACCACAGGCCGGAAGCCAGCGCGTGCGCCGCGGTGGGGGCTGGCTCTCGACGGCGCCCGACGAGCTCCGGGGGGCGCACCGGTCGTCGCTGCGCCCTGACGTGCAGGGGCCCGACTTGGGCTTCCGCTGCGCGCGATGAGCGAGAGATCGGTGAGGGCGTTCGCTCATCCGGCCGGGCGGCACAGCCCGAAGGATTCTACGTCGATCGAACGACACCGCCGCGATCAGTGCGGGGCGCACACCATCGGCTCATCGCCGTCGAGGCCGCGCGTGCCGACGAGACGCCCGTCGGAGTCGGCTCGGAGGTCGAGCCCCGTGCCGCTCCACGACGCGCGCGGCGTCTCCGCGGGGTTCTGGACCCACGCCGCGACCGAGCGAACGCAGAGTCCCGTGCGCGTCCATTCGAAGTGCGACGCCTGGTGGCCCATCGCGCGGCCGTTCTCGACCAACCGCGGAAACGTCGTCGTCGTCACGCCCACGTCGCGGCCCGGGCGCGCCGGTGTGTTGCACCGCGGCACCGCTCCCTCCGCGACGTAGGGGAGGTCGACCGCGTCCGAGGACCCCGCGCGCATCGGGTAGAACCGTTGCCACGCGCCGTCGGTCGCGTCGGAGACCATGAGCCCGACGGCGCCTCCACGCCGCGCGAGCGCGCGGAAGCGTGTCTCGCTCCCCTGGTACCACGTGAAGCCCCGACGCGAGCGCACCGCGCCATCGCTCCCGAGCTCGAGGACCTCGTCGAGGTCGCGCCCCTCCTCGTCCTCGTGGAGAGAGCGAAGCACGTAGATCCCATGCGTCGGCGACGGCATCGTGGCGATCACAGACGCGGACATCCCCTCGTTGCTCCCTTGAAAACCCGGCGGGGGCAGCGCCGCGGCCCGCGAGCGACCCAGCCAGATCGTGACGCACTGACGGTCGTACTCCGACCCGGGACAGCGCTCGACCAGGACTCCGTCGCGCGTGGCCGCGCGAAGCAGGTATCCCGGTCCGACGCCCGGCTCGCCGTTCGCCGGGCTCGCCGCGAGGGACAACGAGGCCCCGCGCGACCTGAGACTGAATCCCCCGTCGTCGTCGTGGCCGCTCCAGCGGGCTTCGAGGGAGAGCGCTCCGCTGGGGGCGACGCGCTCCGACAGCGTCACGGTGGCAGACGCCGCCGCGAGGCGATAGGTGCCTGCGGACGCGTCGGGCGCGCGCCGTGCCCGTCGCGCAGGGGCCGGCGTCGCGGTGCAGAGAACGTTCTCGCTCGTGGTGAACGACAGGGTGCGCTCGCCGTAGTTGGGCAGCGGGGCCTCGGCGGCCGTGAGCACGGGCGCGCCCGCCGAACCGTCGAAGCGCAGGACGAGGCGCTCTCCCGCGACGCACACTCCGTTCGCGCAGCGCAGCCCCGGGATGCCGCTGAGGTCGGCCGCGAAACCGATCCGCTCGCGGGCGCCCGACGCCGGAACCGAGACGCTCTGCCAGTGGGCGCCGCCGTCGAGCGTCGACCAGACGTGGGCCGCGTCTTCTCCGATCGCGAAGCCGCGGACGGCGTCGAGCATCGCGGCGTTGCGCGCGCCATCGGGGAGCTCGATCAGCCGCAGGGGGTTCGACGCGGGGCCAAACGCCATCGCCGTGATGTCTTGAAAGCCCGTCCAGAGGCGGACGGTGCCGACGATCTGGCCGTCGGCGAGCATGGATGCGCCGGTCAACGAGACGTGAACCTGCGGGTCTCTCCAGGGCCCCGACGTGATCGTCTGAGAAACACCGGTGTCGCCGTCGATCAGCGCGAACGCACGGAGACCATCGGTCCATCCCGCGACGAGGGCTCTCGCGCCGTGCATCGAGACGACGCTCGGGGTGTTCATGGACAGTCCAATCGGTCGTGAGGTGCCGCCTCGCACGTCGACCGCGCACAGCGTCGCCGCGCCTCCAGACGCGGGGTGATCGGGGCAGGCACCGACGTAGGCGGCATGCCGTCCATCGTCGGAGAACACCGCGCCGTTGCGACGAAGACCGGCGACCGGAGCGAAGTGCTGGCCCCCGTCCGTGGACGCGAGCCACGGGGACGTCGTGCGTCCGCAGCCGGCCACGAGCGTGTCTCCCCACCCGACGAGTAAGCAGAACCTGCTGGGGAGGACGTTCGGCCAGCGGCTTCGGACGGCGCCGCTTCGAGCGTCGACGACGATGACGTCGCGTCCGGCAGGGTGGGCGAAGGCGTCACTTCCCAGGCGAACGAGGCGGGGGGCAGCGGCGGCGAGAGGCGGATTCCACTGCGCGAGCGAGAGGGTGAGCTGAGACTCCTGCGCGCGGTCGAAGAGGCGGTCGAAGAGCACGAGCGGACGCGTCGTCGGCGTGTCGGACGTGGGCCCGAGCGATCCGTCGTCGGAGAGGCGCTGCACCGCGCGGTGCGTCCGAACGATCAGCGCGCTGCGATCCGCGCTCGGCGAGAGAGCCATCGCCGCGTCGTCGCCGAGGGGCACCTGCGTCCAGTGACGCGCGCCGTCGGACGTGCGCCAGAGCGTGCCCCCGTCGAGCACCGCCGCACCATGCGCCGCGTCACGGAACGCCGCCCACAACACGTCACCTTCAGGGAGCGACTCGACGGCGCCCATGGGCTCCTGGCCTTCGGAGGTCCAGAGCGCCCCCCTGCGATCGATCGCCACGGCGCGGCCTACGGAGACCGGGCTCCACCGGATCGACCGCCGCACCTCGCCGAGCCGCTGGAGCGGTCCGAGGAACGTGTCACTTCGCGCGACGGTTCCGTCGTCGGCGACGAAGACCCAGCCGCGTTCGACGGGCGTCGCCGACCGAAGCCGCGACGCGGTGCGCTCGTCGGCCCAGTGAATCTCCGTCCCGCGCATCGTCACACGGAGCGGGCCCCAGGCGAGGAGCTGCGTCCCGTTCGCTTCCGTCCCCGCGACCCACGGTGACTCCCGCAAGAACGGCAAGAGCTGAGAGGTGACGCCGCTGGGAGCGCCCATCGACTGCGCCCCGATCTGAACCGCGTACGAGGTCATCAGCGCGGCGAAGAGAGACCATCGAGCGCGGATCATCGCGCACCTCCGAGGCCCTGCAGCGGACCGTCGCGTCCGATCACGATGAAGGGAGCCCAGAAATACGGGTGCGGGTGCGCGCTCCGCACCGCGACGGACGCGCGCTGCATGGCGTCGACGCGCCCGACTCCCTGCAAGAGGTTTCGGTAGAACGAGATCATGAGGTCTCGCGTCGCGTCGTCGTCGACGCGCCACAGGCTCGTGACGAGGGTCTCGGCCCCGGCGGCCATCACGGCCCGGCGCAGTCCGTAGACCCCTTGACCCAGCTGCACGTCGCCGCGTCCGGTCTCGCAGGCCGAGAGCGTCACGAGCTGCGTGCCCCAGAGGTTCATGCCCGCGATCTCGAGCGCCGTCGCGAGGCCGTCGCCGTGAGTGCGTCCGCCACCGCTCCCGCTGTTCTGCACCCCCGCGAGGAGGAGCGCCGAACGCACCAGCGGGTCCGAGACCGTCGCGGGCTCCGCGGGCCTGGCGCCGGGCGCCGTCGCAGAGGTCTCCTGGCGCAGGGTCAGACCGCGGCTGCCCTCGCGTGCGATGTCGGCATCGGCGAGAAAGATCCCGTGCGTCGCCACGTGGAGCGCGGTCGGGGCCACGAGTCCGAGGAGCGCATCCTCGGTGGCGGCGGCGCCCAGCAGCGTCCGCGCGGTGGGGATGATCTGCGCGATGGCCTGCGCCTCGACGCGCGTTCCTGGCAGCGGAGGCACGTGGCCGATGGCGAACGCGCGGGTCTGACCCGCTGCGGGAGAAGGGCTCGCCGCGCCCGCCGCGAAGTCTGGATCCGCGACGATGACCATGGGCGCGTCGGCGCGCGGCGGCGTCGGCTCGCGCAGGAGATCACGGCCCGAGGTCACGTACGTGAATCGGTACCGATCGACGAGGAACCCACGACCGTCGTGAAAGAGCGCGAAGGGCACGAGGCCGAGCTGTCCGTCGGGCGACACGATGAGGTCGGTCCGAGCGCCCAGGAGCGGTCGCAGCGGATCCATCACGAGTCGATCGAGCGCGCGGGCCGCGTCGACGAGGCCCAGCTCGGGCGCGTCCGCTCGGGTGGGATGCGTCGTCGCCCTGAGCAGCGCGCCCACCGCGGCGTCGATGGGTGCGGCCTCGCCGAGGTCGCGCCCCCGCGCCTGCCCGTCGTGCGTGAGGACGAAGCCCGCGTAGCGAAGCGCCTCCCAGCCCGGGTGCTGGCTCTGATCGCCGAAGACGTAGCGCCTGTACTCCACGATCTCGACGAGGGCGCCGCTCTGCGGCACCGCGGCGGCGACGCGCGCGATGAACTGGTCGGGCGAGGGGAGCTGCGTGGTCGCCCGCAGCGAAGCCGAGCGCTGCGAGAGGTCGCGCTCGATGGTGTCGGCCTCCTCGCGGAGGGTGCGCAGCGCGCTCGCCTCGTCGCCCGATGACGCTCCGCCGCGGAGGAGCAGCTCGGCGAGGGTGCTGCGAAGCGCGCGCAGGCGGTCGAAGCGCGTGCGATCGGCGGGCGAGAGGCCCTGCTGGATCGCGCGCGATGCGCCCGCCGACTCGTCGAGGGAGCGTCCTTTACGCAGGAGGGCGGCGGTGAGCGCGAGCCGCGTCGCGTCGGGGTCGTCGGGGTGCGAGACGAAGAGCGAGTAGTCCATCTCGTCCTCCGAGCGCACCGACGAGAGGTAGTGGGCGACGCGGGCGTCGGTGGCCGTGAGCCGCACGCTCCGCAGTCGCTCCTCGGAGGCGAGGAACGAGGCGCGCATCAGCGACGGCGCCTCCGCGCTTCGGCCGAGCGCGATGTCGACGAGGCCGAGGCGAAAGCGCGCCGGCGCCGCGCGCAGGCTGTCGGGCCCATAGCTGTCCTCGAGGATCTCGAGGGAGCGCTCGAGCATGGCGCGCGCGTGGTGATACGCGCCGCGGAGGTAGCGGGTCCGCGCGAAGGCCGTGAGCGCGTCGGCGATCGCGGGCCGCTCGGCTCCGGAGGTGCGCTGCGCCTCGACCGCCTGCCAACGAGCGATCTCGGTGCGCTCGAGGTCGTCGTCGGCGGAGACGAGGTCGGCGACGCGCCTGGCCACGACGGCTTGATCCGGCGGGTGACCGAGCTGCGGCGTGTCGTGAGAGACGTTGAGATCGCGGGCTCGGATGACGAGCCGGGCGACGTCGTCGAGGCGTCCCTGGGCGCGGCGAATCTCGGCCTCGACCTGGAGCATCGCGGCGAGGTTGCCGTTGGCCACGGGGTTCCCGGCTCGAAGCTGCGCCTCCCACACGGGAATGGCGCGCAGGATGAAGGTGTCGGCGCGGTCGACCTCACCGATCGAGAGGTAGAGCGAAGCCAGCGCAGAGAGCCCGAACGAGGCTCCCGCATCGTCGCGGGCGGGACCTGCGGTGAGCACCTCAACCGAGCGTTGGAGCGCGATCTCCGCGCGCCCGGGGTCTCCGAGTCGGAGATAGAGCCCTCCCAGCAGCTGGAGCGCGCTGCCGTACACGCTGACTCCGGCGGGCCCCGCGGCTCCGTAGATCGGCGCGAGGCGCTCGGCGAACGGGAGCGCGAGGTCGGGGCGATTCCTGACGGAGTGCCACTCGGCGAGCGACTTCACGAAGCTGCCGACCTCGGGGTGCGTGGGGCCGACCGCGCGCTCGGCCATCGCGAGCGCGCTGCGCACGCGCTCCAGACCTTCGGCGGTGTGTCCCTGACCCGCGAGCCTGTAGCCTTCGAGTCGCACCGTCTCGGACTCCTGGAGCGCCGCCCGCTGCGCCGGGGTCGCTGCCCACGAGTTCGTTCCGACGGGTGTGATCGGGAGCCCGACGGGTGCCTCCACGGGGGGCGACGTGCTTCGGGCACCGCCGCGATGCGTCCGCTGCGCCCGCGCTGCGGGCGAAGCAGAGAGGACCGCGGCCGCGAGCGCGCACACGAGCGAAAATCGGGGGAGCAGACGGGACGATTCCCGAGTCGCCTCCCCCACGGCGAACACGTCTTGGACCTTCACAGAGGCGAGTGTCGCCGCTTCGGCGCACGAAGAAAAGCACAGGATCTTGGTCAAGGAGCCGAAGCGCGCGAGCGCCGATCGGTGACGGACCTTGGCGGACGTTCAGTGGCCCCGGACCGCGGATGGAGTTCCGTCGTGGATCGGAGCGCGCGAGCTGCGCTACGCGTCGTGATCGTGATCGAGGTGGTCGTCGTCGGTACTCTCCGCGATCTCCTCGTGCACGTGATGGTCGTCGGTCACGGGCTCATCGATCGCGGTCGCGTACTCGTGCGGCGACTCTTCGTGCGTGACCTCCTCGTCGGGCTTGTACTCGTCGATGTGGGCTCCCACCTCGGCGCCCTCGTGCTCCGATCCGCCGGGCCAGTGCGGCTCTTCGAGGGGCTCGCCGACCGACCCGTGCACGCCCGCACCCTCGTGCGCATCGACGGCATCGTCGGGCTTGTCGTGCGACCAGCCGGGCACCGCCCCGTGCTCGGGTGCGTGGGAGGCGTCCATGGGGACCGGGACGTGGGCGTCGACGTGGTGCGCGCTCCCGGAGTGCAGAACGCTCTGATGGAGGCGGTCCCAGTCCGCGCCGACGTGATAGTCCGCGGCGGCCTGCTGCTGCAGCGCCGAGTAGGTCTCGGGGCCCACGACGCCATCGTTTCCGAGGCCGGCGTGCCGCTGGAGGTGACGCACGGCGGCCGCTGTCTCGGGCCCGAAGTGGCCGTCGGGCTTGATGTCGTATCCGAAGCGATTGAGGGCCACCTGGAGCTTCTCGACCTCGCGCCCGTGCTCGCCGCGTCGAAGAAGTTCGCTCACGCTGCCTACGAGATTTGCCATCTGCTTCTCCCCGTGAAGTGGAGGCATCGGAGAGGTACCGACTACTCGAAGCCGAAGGTAACACCAGTCCGCGTGACCGTGGGAGCGCCTTCACCCCGCGAAGACGTCGTCGATGCCGGGCGCGGTGGCCGCCCGGACGATCCACGCGTCGAGCACCTGAAGGTCTTCGCACGCTTCGATCCGCGCCTGATGCTCGACGGAGGGCGCGAGCGCCCTCGCGGTGAGCAACGCGCGCAGCACCTGTCGGCGCGCCTTGATCTCACCGCGCGCCTCCCCGAGTGCTTCCCCGAGCGCTACGCCGCGCGCCTCTCCGCGGCGTTCGGCGAAGGTGATGGCGCCGCGGGCATCCTGGATTGCGACGGACTCCCTGTCGTAGGCCTCCCACTCGTCAGCGTTGAAGTGGGCGCTCCTCGCGGCTTCGAGGGCTTTTCGCGGCCCCTCGTGGTGCACGTGTGCGGGCACCTCCCGCAGCGCCGGTGCGCGGCGGAAGACATAGGCCCACTCCTCGGAGAGGTCGTGCGGCGGCCGGTCGAGGGGGAGCTTCGGGAGCTCGACGAAGACGTACTGGACGTGCGAGAGGCCGAGCCGTCCGCCGTGCTGCTCCTGCATGCGCCAGTGGCTGACCAGGGGCACCAGGGGCTGGGTGGAGGCGTCGGGCCAGAGGACGAAGTCGCAGATGGAGACGGCGACGACGTCGTCGAGCCCCAGGTACTCTTCTCCGCGTGCGATCTGGTTCACGTAGGCCTTCGAGGCGTTGTAGACGACGCGCTTGTCGAAGCCCTCGACCTGGAGGACCTGCATCTCGACGACGAAGAACCTGCCGAGGGCGTCTCTGCATTTGACGTCGACGATGGAGTGCTTGAGCTCCTCGACTCGTGGACGCTCCTCCTCGCGGAGGTAGGTCAGATCGACGACGGCCCGTTCGGCTGCGAGGTCGAGCAGCGCGTTGAGCAGTGCGATGAGGACGTCTTTGTGCTCCTCGCTGCCGAAGACCTTCTTGAAGACGAAGTCCGATTTGAGGTCGGCGAACACCGGTCGCATGAGAACGCTTCTACCACAGGGCTCGGTGCACGAGTCGCGTGAGGTTGGGACCCGGTATCGCGTCGACCGTTGACGCCGTCGTGGGCGCTCCGGTACGACAGTCCGGTGCCGCTGGTACAGCTGACGCCGGGGATGTTGTTCGCGCGCGACTTTCGCGTGGAGTCGCTGTTGAGCGCCGGCGGCATGGGCGCGGTGTACCGCGCGATGCAGGAGAGCACCGGGCGTACACGAGCGCTGAAGATCATGCTTCCCGAGCTGCTCGCGGACCCGAAGGCGCGCGATCGCTTCGCGCAGGAGGCGCGCGTCGGGGGGCGCATCGAGAGCGCCAACGTTGTGGAGGTGATCGCCGCGGGTGTCGACGAGGCGACGGGCACGCCCTGGCTCGCGATGGAGCACCTCGACGGTCAGGACCTCGCGCAGCGCCTCGCGTCGCAGGGACGCCTCGAGCCTGCGATGGCGTCGGAGGTGCTGCTCCAGGTGTGTGACGCGCTGGGCGCGGCGCACCGCGTGGGCGTGGTTCACTGCGACCTGAAGCCCGAGAACGTGTTCCTGTCGAAGCCGCGCACGCGCGGGTCGAACGTTCTCGTGAAGGTGCTCGACTTCGGGATCGCGCGGCTGGTGCAGGAGAACCGCTCGTCGGTGCAGGTGACGACGGCGATGGGTTCGCCGCTGTTCATGGCGCCCGAGCAGGGCAAGCGCGGTCAGAGCGTCAAGCCCGCGACGGACGTGTGGGCGCTGGGGCTCTTGTCGTTCCACGCGCTGACGGGTCGTCACTACTGGCGTTCGGCGAACGTCGCGGCCGAGGACTTCGATCTGATGCAGCAGATCGTCGAGGTGGCCACGGGCGAACTCACGCCGCCGAGCGTGCGGTTGCGCGAACTGGGCGTGGCCGAGGCGCAGCTCCCCGCGGGCTTCGACGCGTGGTTCGCGGGCTGCGTGGCACGCGACATCGTGCGTCGCTTTCCTTCGGCCGTCGAAGCGGGCGATGCTCTGGAGCGCGTGTTCGGCGCGGCGCCGTCGGCGTCGCCGGTCGCGTCGAGCCCGCCGCAGATTTCGACGCAGATCGCGCTTCCGTCGATGCCGATGCCGGGGGTGGCGCGCGCGCCGACCCCCGCACCGACGCCTGCCGCTGCGTCGCCCTCCGCGTCGCCGGTGTTATCGGCGTCGCCGCCGATTTCGACGCAGATCGCGCTCCTGTCCATGCCGCTGCCGGGTGTGGCGCCCGCGCCGACGCCCGTCGCAGCGTCGGACCGGCCCACGGAGCGGGTCCCGGCGCTCAACTCTTGGTGGCGTCGCGCGCCGATCGCGCTCGCCGGCCTGACGGCTCTCGACAGCGTGCTGTGGGGACGGTTGAGGCCGGCGGCACTCACCGACTCGCGGCTGCGCGCATGGGCGTGGGGGGCCATCGTGAGCTGGCCCGTCGGCCCCGAGGTGCTGCGCGCGACGATCCCGGTCCCGTGGTGGTGTCCGATACCCGGGAGCCTCGCCGCGATCACCCTCGCGAGCATCGTCGCGTACTACTCGCTCGTCGCGGCAAGGCTCGGGGCGCCCGACCGAACCCTCGCGCGACGTGTCACGCTCGTCCTGGCGAGCTGGGCGCTCGTTGGCGGCGCGCTGCGGTTTCTGGTGTACTTTCTTCGAATGAAATATCGGCACGTCGCCTGGCCGCACGTCCTGGACGTGCTCGCCACGCCCTTGCGGGTGGCCTCGCCAGCGAGCCTCGGAATCGCCGTCGCGACACTGCTGGCAGCCAGGATGATGACCGTCCAGAGATCAGGAGCTTCTTCATGACCCGCCCACGATTTCGCCCGAACTCCAGTGTCCCAGGCGCGTTCGGCGCAGGTCTGCTCGTCGCGGCGCTGCTCGCACCGGCGCGGGCGTTCTCGCAGCAAGCCCCCCCCGATGACCGTGAGTGGATCGCACGCCGCGAGATGGTCGATCAGTACTCGGCAGCGCGCGTCGCCTACAACCAAGCGGCCATCGCCGAGGCGGTTGTCGGGGTGATGGTCGGCGTCGTCGCGTTCTGGCTGTCGCGGCGGATCTCGAAGCTCGAGGCGCGGCTCGACGACCCAAGCGTCGGCAAAACACCGTAGCCCGCCCGGGGACCGTTCCATCAGCCGCGCGGAGTTGTCTAGCGCCTCCCTCGGCGCAGACGTCCCTGTGGCTGCGTGACGTAGTGGTCGAGCGTCGGTCGTGAGCGCATCGCTACGCCCGATCCATCTCCTCGATCAGCAGCTCGTACCAGGGATGATGGTCGCGCGAACGCCACGCCGAGCCGCTCGTAGGGGCTTTGCCCGCGGCGCGAACTTCCTTGCGAATGCGGAGGTTCCAGGCGAGCGCGTGCAACGACAGCAGGTCGTCCGAGACGTTGCAGCGCTTCATCTGCAGCACGCGCAGCGCGCTGTTCAACGCCTACACCGGCGACGACGAGCGTCGCGGACGCACGAGCAGCCCCCACGCCGCTCGCTCGATCTCCGAGGCGTTCCGGCACGCGGTGACGAGCTCTTCGCGCAGTGTTGCGACGCGCACCTGCGCGGCGTTGCCCCAGGTTTCCAGGGCCGCGAGCAACGCGCGCACGCGACCGTGCAGGTGGCGTTCGGAGCAGGTCACCAGCGAGACGAACTCGCTCCAGACGAGGAAGGTGCGCACGAGCGCGACGCCTCCGCCGCGTACCCGTTCGCCAGACCGCGTCGTGACGATGGCGCCGAGGTGATGTAGGCGCGCGGCCGCCTCGACCTCAGGCCGCGACGTCACCCTC
>CAISKJ010000406.1 GCA_903885885.1 uncultured delta proteobacterium | reverse complement strand
CGCCTCGACACGTCGTACTTCGGGTATCTCGAGGGCATGGTGATGACGAACGAGCGCTTCGCGGCGCTCTTCGGCGGCCCCGCGCGCCAGCCCGAGTCGCGCATCACGCGCCGCGAGATGGACCTCGCCGCGAGCGTGCAGAAGATCACCGAAGAGATCGTGCTGAAGACCGCGCGGCACCTGCGCAAGACCACGGGCGAGAGGAACCTCGTCATGGCCGGCGGCGTCGCGCTCAACTGCGTGGCCAACGGCAAGCTCGTGGCCGAAGGGGTCTTCGACAACGTGTGGATCCAGCCCGCGGCGGGCGACGCGGGCGGCGCCCTCGGGGCCGCGATGCTCGCGAATCACATGTACTTCGGCGTTGCCCGCGCCGTCGACGCGCGCGGGCGCGACGCGCAGAAGGGCAGCTACCTCGGGCCGCGCTACTCGAGCGACGAGGTGCAGGCCTTCCTCGACCGCCACGGGTACCCGTACACGCGCGTCACCGACCGCGCCGAGCGATCGACGCAGGTGGCCGCCGCGCTCGCCGAGGGCAAGATCGCCGGGTGGCTCTCGGGCCGCATGGAGTTCGGCCCCCGCGCGCTCGGCGCCCGATCGATTCTGGGCGACCCGCGCAACGAGCGCACGCAGTCGGTGATGAACCTCAAGATCAAGTACCGCGAGTCGTTTCGGCCCTTCGCGCCGAGCGTGCTGCGCGAGCGCTGCGCCGACTACTTCGACCTCGCGTGCGAGAGCCCGTACATGCTGCTCATCGCGCCGGTGTGCGCGTCGCGCCGCGTGCCGATGGACGACGCGCGCTTTCGCGAGGGCGACGACGACATGCTCGCCGTGCTGCACCAGTCGCGCAGCGACGTGCCTGCGGTGACGCACGTCGACTACTCGGCGCGCATCCAGACCGTCGACGCCGAGACGCACCCCGAGTACCGCGCGCTCATCGAGGCCTTCGAGCGCATCACGGGCTGCGGCATGCTGGTGAACACGTCGTTCAACGTGCGCGGCGAGCCCATCGTGTGCACGCCGCAAGACGCCTACCGGTGCTTCATGCGCACCGAGATGGACCTCCTCGTGCTCGAGGATTTCATTCTGTGGCGCAAAGACCAGCCCGGCTTCGAAGACCACGAGAACTGGAAGGAGTCTTATGAGCTCGACTAGCCCCGACGCCTCGGCCACCCTGGGCGCCCTCTTCGACGCGGTGATCGCGCCCGAGTCGGCGCGCTGCCTCGCCGCGGGCGAGGCGCCCTTTCCGTCGAGGCCCGACCCGGCGGTCGAGAGCTACTACGTGAAGCGCCCGCAGGCGGCGATGACCCGCGATGACTTCACGGCCCCTTCGACCGACGGCTTCGACGACTTCGAACGGCGCCTCGCCGCGCACTGGAACCGCCTCGGTCGCGCCACGCTCGCCGACGCCGCGCCCCGCTTCGCCGCCGCGGCGCGTGAGGCCTACGCGCTCGGCGAAGACAGCGCCGAAGTGTCGCCCTTCGTGTACGTGATGTTCTGACCGATGGGCCCCGCGATTCGCCGCGAGAAGCTGCTCCTGGCGCGCGCGCTCTCGGCCACGGGCGTGAGCGCAGCGCTCCTCCACGCGCAGACGCTGCTGCACCCGCGGGGCTTCGTGCGCGTGGTCAACTACCACGGCACGCCCCCCGTCAGCGCCGACGCGTTCGCGCGTCAAATGGCCTTCTACGCAGACCATTTCAGCCCCGTGACCCCCGGCGACCTCGAGCGCTTCGTGCGCGATCGGCGCTGGGTCGCGCCGCGCCCGGGGCTCATCATTTCGTTCGACGACGGGCTCCGCTCGAACTTCGACGTGGCCACCCCGCTCCTCGAACGCTTCGGCTTCACAGGGTGGTTCTTCGTGCCCGTGGGCTTCGTCGACGAGCCCGCCGAACGGCAAGCGCAGTACGCCCGCGACCACATGATTCAAGCCGGCGCGGCCCCCGCCGACGGCCGCCTCGCGATGTCGTGGAGCGAGCTCCGCACGCTCGCGCGCGGTCACGTGGTGGGGTGCCACACGCGCACGCACCTGCGCCTCGCGGCGACCGTTCCACCCGCACGCCTCGAGGACGAGATCGTGACGGCCCGCCGAGACCTCGAGGCGCGCATCGAGCGCCCCGTCGACAGCTTCTGCTGGGTGGGCGGCGAGGAAGAAAGCTACTCCGCCGAGGCCGCGCGCGTCGTGCGACGCGCGGGCTACCGCTACGCCTTCATGACCAACAACGCGCCCCTCGCGGCGCGCACCGACCCGATGCAGATCCAGCGCACGAACATCGAGGCCGACTGGCCCGTCGACGTGGTGCGCTTTCAGCTCTCGGGGGTGATGGACGCCCTCTACGCGCCCAAGCGAGCCCGTGTGAACAAGCTCACCGCGCGCTGAGGCGCGCGCTCAGTCGAGCGTCACGTTGATGGTCGTCTGAACGGTGCTGCCGGGACCCAACGTGCGAATCTGCGACGTCGAGCGGTTCTCGATGCAGGTGGTGAGCATCGGGTCGGAGTGGTCGTCGATGCGCAGCGCGACAGCCCCCGTAGGGTTGACAGCGACCGTGATCGCGAGGCGACGACGCGCGGCCGCGGGGTTGCGAAGCTTGAACTGATCCCAACACCGACGGACGACGCCGCTGCGTTCGACGCGATCGACGGCCTCGCGCTCGCGCACGCCGTCGCGCGCTGTCGGCGCCGGCGCCGGCGCCGCGACCGCAGCGGTGGCCGCCGCACCGTTGCGCTGCGCGGGCGTCGGGTTGGTAACGCCGACCGGTGACGTCGGGTTGCGAAGCGCCGGGAGGTTCGGCGGAGGCGTTGGCGTGCCGCCGGCCCCGAAGCCCACGAGGCGCTCGAGGTCGCGCTGGCGCTGCTCGGCGGTGCGGTTGTCGACGGGGGCCTGCGGACGTACAACGGTCGGCCGACGACGGCTGGGCCCGTCGGGAGAGCCCTCGCCGACGCGAAAGGTCATGTCGGACGGACCGGGCTGCACGGGCGCCACGTTGAGCGCAGGCATCGGCGGCGGCGCGGCCACAGGCTCGGAGGGTGCCGGCGACGCAGGCACGCTGGCAGTGGGCACGGTCTCGCGGGGCGGCGGCGGGCGCGAGATCGCGATGCCGCCAGCGACCCCGACCACGCCGAGGCCTGCCATGAGGATCCATGCGGCCCTGGGGAGTCCGCCCTGGGGCTTCGTCGGCTTGACGTCGACCGCGACGCCGAGCGGGCCGGTGGTCGACTGCGCCGCCGCGCGCGGCTGCGCCGGGGCCGACGACGGGCCCTTCGGCGCGAGCGAAGGCTCCGGAGGAACGTGCGATTCGAAGACAGGGTCGGCCCACGCGCGACCGAGCGGCGCGCCCTGCGAGCGCGTCGAGGACGCGGCGTTCGCAGCGGGCGGCGGGGCAGACTTGAAGAGGTCCTCGTCCCACCCCGGCGCCGGGGCGGCCTCTGCGGGCGCGGGCGCGGGCGCATCGAGCTGTGCTGCCGCAGGGGGCGCCGCGTGAAGCGCCTCGAAGGTCGCGCCGAGATCGGCCATCGCGGTCGACGCCAACGGCGACGGAGGAGGCGGCGTGGAGGTGTGTGCGCGCGCGGCCGGCGGCGGCGTCGACGGGGTCGCCGGGCGGTGCGCCTCGGGGGCGAGCGCCTCGACGGGGGGCGTCGACTCGGTGACGGGCCGGTGCGCGGTGAGACCACCCGGCGCGAGGGTGGGCGAGCGCCCCGTGATGCCCGCGCTGGTGGTCGCGCGGGGGGGCGCGCGGGGGGGCGCGGGCGGCGGCGGCTTGGGTGCGAGGGGCTTCGCCAGCGGGGGTTTGGCGGCGGGCTTCTCGGGTACGATGCCCGCGCCGATGGCGGGCAGGCGGATGCCGCGGAGCTGCTCGTCGGTGAGGGCCGAGAGCTTGCGCGTCGGAGCCTCTTGCAGGCGCTGATCGTGGCGGTCGGGCGCGGCGGCCTTGAGCGCCGCAGCCACGAGGGCCGGGCCCTGATCGGAGATCACCGTGGCGTCGCCCTCGGAGTCGGCGAAGCTCTGCAGCGGCGGGTGCGACGTGCGGGGCGGCACCACACGCAGGGGCGGGAGGAGATCTTTGAGGGCGGGCACCGCGCGGAGGGGGCGCCAGTCGCCGAAGCCGTCGCGCCACACGAGCGTGTCGCCGGTGATGTCGCCCGATTGAATGTGCGTCTGGAGCTCTGCCCGCGAGACAGGGCCGATGGGGACGTCGCGGACGCCTGCGAACCAGCCGTGCTCGTCGGCGTCGGCCGAGGGCGTCGGCGACGCGTCGGCGCGCGCGGTGGCGCCGAGGCCCGCGAGGGAAGGCCCCGCGCCATAGGCGGGGCCCGTGCTGGTCTGCGGGCGCGGGCGGGGCGCGCTCGTGGCGCGCGGCGCCGCCGAGGTGGCGCTACGGAGCGGGCTGGTGCCCGTGGGGGACCGAAGCGGCGAGGCGGGGGCGGGAAAGACAGACCCCAGATCGGCCGGCGGTGCGCTCGACAGGGCGGTCGCCCCGGGCACCGACAGCAGGATCATGTTCTCGCACTTCTTGCACTTGAAGCGCGAGGCCGCGCGGCCCTGAAGCTTCTCGTCCCCAACGTGATACTTCTGGCCACACCGGTCGCACTGGAAATCCATCTCGGCCAAAACCTCCCATTGATGGAAGAGAGACTCTTCCGGACAAGATGGAAATCCGCCAAAAGTGTCAAGCTTGGAGTTGTCGCAAGATTCTCTTCGAGCGCCTGCAAACGTGTAGTTCGAGGCGGGGGTTGAGGCATCTGCACCCCCTTCCGCCGCGGGTTAGAACTCCGCAGGGTCGGAGTGGGTGCCGAACACCTCGCGGAGCACGTCGCAGATCTCCTGCTCGGTGCAGAAAGCCTTGGCAGCCTCGATGATAGGGTAACACAGGTTGGCGGTACCTTTCGCCGCCTCGCGCACCGCGTTGAGCGCCACGCGCACGTTTTCAGCGTCGCGCCGCCCCTTCACCCCAGCCAGTTCGTGGCACTGCCTCTGCTCGACGGCCTCGTCGATCTTGAGCAGGGGGATGCGCGAAGGCTCTTCCATGGTGAAGTCGTTGACGCCCACCATGACCCGCTCGCCGCGCTCGAGCTGGCGCTGGAACCGGTACGCCGCCGAGGCGATCTCGCGCTGGGGATAGCCCTTCTCGACCGCGGACACCATGCCCCCCATCTCGTCGATGCGGCGGATGTACTCCCTCGCCTCAGACTCGATGCGTGAGGTGAGCCACTCGACGAAGTAGCTCCCCCCGAGGGGGTCGATGGTGTTCGCGACGCCCGTCTCGTGCGCCATCACCTGCTGCGTGCGGAGCGCGATGGTGACGGCCTCTTCCGTGGGCAGCGCGTAGGTCTCGTCGAGCGAGTTGGTGTGCAGCGACTGCGTGCCGCCGAGCACCGCGGCCAGGCACTGCACCGCCACGCGCGCGACGTTGTTGTAGGGCTGCTGGGCCGTGAGCGACACGCCCGCCGTCTGCGCGTGCGTCTTGAGCTTCATGCTCTCGGGGTTCTT
>CAISKJ010000405.1 GCA_903885885.1 uncultured delta proteobacterium | reverse complement strand
CGCTCCCCCTCGCCGAGAGCGACCTGCGCGCGGCCATCGCGATGCGCGACGACGGGGCCCTGGAGCTCGCCCTCGCGCGCGTTCGGCTCCTCGACGGCGACGTGGTGGGGGCCGCGCAGGCCTCGGTGCGCGCGGCCGCGCTGAGCCCGGCGTGGGGCACCGCCGCGGTGGCCCTCCTCGCGCTGCGCCCGGTGAACGAGCAGCTCGACGCCGGCGCCCCCGACGCGTGCGCGCTCCTGCGCCAGGCCCGCGCCCCGTGGACCGACGACGCCTACGCCCTCTGCTCCCCCAACGTGGCCGACGACGCGCGTGGGGCCGCCGCCCGACGCCTCTTCGAAGCCGCGCGCGACCCGCTGCGCGTGGCCTTCGCGGCCTCGATGCTCGGCCCCGACGTGGGCCCCGCGCTGCGCGCGAAGCTCCCCCTCCCCGCGCGGCGCGAGGCCATCGCGTGGCTGGCGCTCCTCGGCCGCCCCGAGCTCGCGGCGGCCCTGCGCGAGGCCCCCGACGCCGGGCGCTGACCGCCCCTACCGCGGCGTGAGGCGCACCGCGGTGCCGGCACGCACGCGCACGGGCCCGATGGGCCATCGCTCGAGCCGCGTGGCGAGCATCGGCGTCGCCCACACGCGCCCGCCCGGCAGCGCGGCGCCGTAGCGCAGCTCGATGGCGTGGGTGCCCTCGTAGAGCGCCAGCTCCCAGTCGGCGACGCTCGGGTGCAATCCCCGCCCCGACGGACCGCTGTTCACCACCACGCGGCGCGAAGGGGCCGCTCCCATCACGCGCACGCAGCCCGGCTGGGCCGCGCGGTTGCCGAACACGAGGGGCACGTCGGGGGAGATCACCGCGAGCGATGACGTCGTGACAGACCCCGCGCGGCGCAACACCACCTGCCCCGCGGGCGTCACCTCGACGCCGTGGGCCTCTCCATCTATGACGATCGTCATTGGAGTTACAAGGTCGCTCGGCGGTGCGTCGCAGGGGTTGTCGAGGGCGACGCCCTCGCGCGTGCTCACGTCGTACAGGGGAGCCCGGCAGCGCGTGTCGGGCTCCACGAAGCGACACGCGAGCCCCGCCGCGCACGCGGGGCCGCGCGCGAAGCCGCAGAGCTCGCCCGCACCCACGGAGCGCCTGCACACGCCGCCGTAGCAGGCGAGGCCCGCGTCGCAAGGGACCGCACCATCGCGACAGGCCGCGTCGAGGGCGCCGTCGCTCACGCACACCTCGCTCACACACGTCGCGCCGAACCCGCACCCGCGCACGCACGCCGCGCCCGGAGGCAACGCGACGACGCACGCGGGCGTCGCGAGGCCGTCGCTCCAGGTGGCGCAGCGCTGCCCCGCGTCGCACGAAACGCCTGCGCCGCAGGGCTGGCCGAGCGTGCCGAGCGACACGCAAAGGCCACCGACGCACGCGGCGCCATCGGCGCACAACGCCCCGGGAGTGCACGCTTCACCCGCGGCGGTCGCCGGCACGCACCACCGCCGAGCGCAGCGACCGCGCGGCCCGCACGCGCCCGCGCGGTCGCAGGGCATCGGCGCACCGACAGGCGCGCAGCGCGGCGCCGGGCCCTCGGAGGAGCACACCGCACCGGGCGCGCACATCTCGGGGCGGGAGGCGCACGCGTCACCGAGCGCGAGCCGCGGGAGGCACACGGGGGGCCTGTCGCCGCTGTTGCTCACGCACGCCAGCCCCGCGTCGCAGGCGGGCGACGTCGGGCGGCACCAACCTCCCTGCGCGCCGGTGGCGCGGCACGTGGCGTCGCAGCGGACGTAGTCGACGCAGGCCGCGTCGGCGCCGCACGGAGCGCCGAGCGCCGCCGCGGGGGCGCAGCGATACGCCTCGGAGCACGCGAGCCCCACATCACACGCGGGAGGCCGCACGCGGCAGGTGCTCCCGGTGGTTCCACGTGCGACGCACACACGCGCCACGCAGTCGGCGCCCGCCCCGCACTCGCCCGGCGCTGCGCAGGGCGCCCCCGCGGCGAGCGGCGCGGCGCAGCGTCCCCCGATGCACACGTTGGGGTCGTCGCAGCCCGCGAAGCCGCAGGGCGCGGTCGGTGAGCCGTCGTGCAGGCAGATGCCCAGCCCATCGCCGCGGTCGCGGCAGGTGGTGCCCTCGCCGCACACGGGCCCGCCGCGCGGGTCGCAGGTGGCGAGCGCCGCGGGAAACTCCACGCACACGGGCACCGGGCTCCACGCGACCGCGACGCACGCGAGGCCTTCGTCGCAGCGCAAGCGCAGGCCCTCGCAGGGCGCGTCGCGGCGCCCCGGCCGCACGCACCGCGCGGGTCCTGCGCGCGTGAGGGCGCAGCGCGCTCCGTCGGCGCACCCGCCCGTCGCGCCGGACGTAACGCCGCGGTCGTCTTCGGGGTTGTAGTCGCACCGCGCGCCGAGCGCGAAGCGCGCGCGATGCACGCCCGGATCGCGCACGCAGTACGACGCGCCGTCTTCACCCGCCGCGCACACGTCGCCCTCGCACACGGCGTAGTCCTCGCAGCGCGCGCCCACGGGCACCGTCGGGGTGCAGCGCCCCGCGTAACCGTCGACAGTGCCCCCCTCGCAGCGCAGCCCCGCGTCGCACGGAGCG
This sequence comes from uncultured delta proteobacterium, assembly GCA_903885885.1. GTDB lineage: Bacteria > Myxococcota_A > Polyangia > Polyangiales > CAISKJ01. The sequence goes on along the minus strand of CAISKJ010000405.1, from coordinate 4,596 downwards.
CCGCCGCGTCGACAGCGCGCCCACTGCGTTCCGTCGCGGAGGCATCGCCCGTCGGCGCACGACGCCCCGGGCGCGCACACGCTCGTGCGAAGCTGCGGGTCGCAGGGAGCTTCCGGGGCCAGCTCCTCGGGCACCTCGGTCACGTCGAGGGCGCCCGCGCCCGCCTCGAGCGCGACGGCGATCGTGAGCACCGTGCCCGCGCGCAGGCGCGTGGGAGACGCGGCGAGCACCTGCACGTACGGCGCGTCGTCAAACGGGTGCGGGCCGCCGCACGCGACGCGACGCGCGTCGGTGCCGCAGCCGTCGAGCATCACAACGCGGCCGATGGCGTGCGGGGTGTTCCACGGAACGTCACCACGCGCGACGTTCACGTAGGCGTCGGCGCCCACGGTGTAGCGCACCACCAGGCGGTGCGTGGTGGCGAGCGGCGGCGCGCACCCCTCCGACGGCGGCATCGGCGCACCGCGCGCGAGGTCGGCCTCGGTGTAGGAGACGCGCGTCACGCGGCCGCGCACCTCGCCGACGCGCGTGGCGTCGACGACGGGCGTCACCGTGCAGAGTGCGACGGGCGTCCCAGCGTCGGCGGCGTCGGGGGCGCTCGCGTCGCCCTGCGTGCCGGTCACCACGTCGGCGCACGCGGCCGTGACCATCGCCGAGAGGAGCAAGGTGACGTCGCGTAGTCTGGTCGCCATCGTGTCGTGATTGCGGGCGGGAGCGATCGCGTCGTCAACGACAATCTGGCCGACACCGGGTTACGTGCCGTGGGCGGGGCGCGCGCGCATGCAGTAGGGTGCGCGCAGCCCCCATGATGCCCCCGCTCTCCATCCTCGACCTCGTTCCGCTCGCCGACGGAATGTCCAGCGCGCAGGCGCTCGCGCAAAGCCTCGACCTCGCGCGCCTCGCCGAGCGCCTCGGGTTTGCGCGCGTCTGGTACGCCGAGCACCACAACATGCCCGCCATCGCGAGCACCGCGCCCGAGATCATGATCGCGCGCGCCGCGATGGTCACCGCGCGCATCCGCCTCGGCGCGGGCGGGGTGATGCTCCCCAACCACGCGCCGCTCAAGGTGGCCGAGTCGTACCGCCTCCTCGAGGCCCTCGCGCCCGGACGCATCGACCTCGGCCTCGGGCGCGCCCCGGGCACCGACCCCACCACCGCGCTGGCCCTCCGCCGGTCGCGCGAGGCCGTGTTCTCCGACGACTTCACCGACCAGCTCGCCGAGCTCCTCGCCTTCGGGGGCGAGCTCCCCCGCGAGGGCGCCTTTCGCGCCGTGACCGCGCAGCCCGACGACGCCCCGCTGCCCCCCGTGTGGCTCCTCGGCTCGAGCGACTACAGCGCCCACCTCGCGGCGCGCCTCGGGCGCCCCTACGCCTTCGCGGCGCACTTCAGCCCGTCGCCGCCCGAGCTCCCCATGCTCGCGTACCGCCAGCGCTTCCGGCCCGGCGCGCGCGCCACGCCCTACGCCATGCTCGCCGTGTCGGTCTTCTGCGCCGACACCGACGCCGCCGCCGAGCGCCTCGCGCGCCCCGCGCTGGTGTCCTTCGCGAAGCTGCGCACGGGCCGCCCCGTGCGACTCATGAGCCCCGACGACGCGATGGCCTACACCCTCACGCCCGCCGAGGCCGCAGCCTCCGCGGGCATCGCCGCGCTCCAGATCGTGGGCACGCCCGACGCCGTGCGCGCGAAGGTCTCGGCGCTCGTCGAGCGAACGCGCGCCGACGAGGTGATGGTGGCCACCTTCGCGGCCGATGCCGCGGGGCGCGCGCGCTCCTACGAACTCGTGGCCGAGGCCTTCGGAGGCGCGCCGTGAGGCCCCTCGCGCTCTGCGTCATCGCACTCGCCCTCGCGGCCTGCGAGCGCGACGAGCCGCGGCCCGTGCGCGCGCCCCGCGAGGCGCTCCGTCAGCTCGTGCGCTGCTCCCTCGACGGCGTGAGCGCGGCCCCCAGCGCGTCGCAGCTCGAAGGGTCCATGCGCCAGAGCCTGCGCCGCGACCGCGAGCGCTTCGCCGCGCGCGCGGGCACCTGCGAGTCGGTGCTCGAGACCGAAGGCGGCCGCCACGCGTGCCTCGCCCGGGTCCGCACCCGGTGGGCGGCGATGCTCACCACCGTGCAGCGCCCGTCGCCCGACGCCATCGACCACGACGTGGCCGTGCGACGCATCAGCGAGGCCTACACCGAGGCGATGCGCGCCTGCCCCGAGTGACGTACCCTGTCACTCGACGGGAGCGGCGTCGGCGGTGACGGCCGCGGGGTCTTCGTCGGGGTCGGGGTCGAGCGCGCTGCCCTGCGTGGCGCCCCGCCGCGGCGCCCCCTGCCACGCGAAGGGGGCGGGGCGCACGTCGAGGTGAACGTAGTTGGCCCGCGCGTAGAGCCCGCAGCCCAGGTTGGGGAGCGTCTGGCAGTAGGCCCACACCTCGCGCAGCGGAACGCCCTCGACGCGCAGGTCGACGGCCTCGCCGCGGCTGTGGTGCGACACGGGCTCGCCCGCGTGGGGGAGGCGGTAGCCCGAGAGCACCTCCATGCGACGGCCGCCGAAGCGGTCGCTGAAGACCTGCAGCGTGCGCATGAGGCGCGGGTGAACGATGTGCTCGCGGTTGTCGCGGGCGCGCAGAAAGCGTGCGACGCGGGTGCGGAGCGTCTGCGAGTTGGCGGCGAAGCTCGTCGAGATCTCTTGCGAATCGCGCACGCGCACCAGCGAGACGAAGCCCGCGCGGTGCGCCCCCTGCGGCGAGGCGGCGCCGGGGGCGTCGTCGCGCGCGGGGAGCGTCGCGAGCACCGCCGGGTCGACCCCCTGCGGGAGACGCAACCGACGGCCCACGGTGAGCGCGTAGGGGCGCTGCAACCCGTTGCGCGCGGCGAGCTCGCGCGGCGGCACGCCGAGGCGGTTGGCCACGCGCAGGAGCGTGTCGCCCGGCAGCACGATGTACACGCGCGGCACGTCGTCGGGCGCGGCGCGCTGCGCGGCGGCGAGCGAGGGGAGCACCAGCGAGGCGGCGAAGACGGCGGCGAGGAGCGGGCGGCGCATGGGCGGGGACGCGGGGGTTATGCTCCCGCGCGCCCGCTGTCAACAGCGCAAATGCGCGTTACAGAAAGCGAATTACCGCGAGCGCGCCGCCGGCGACCACGAGGCCGATCACCACGCCGATGGCGATGAGGCCCGCGGTGTTCGACGAGGGCGCGCGCGGCGTAGCAGCCGGCGCGTCGGGCGGCGATGCGCCAGCGGGCGTCGGGTTGGTGACCTGCTTCGGGCGATCGGACGCGTGCGGCGCGGCGAGGGCCACCGTGGGCTGCGGCGTCGGCGCCTTCTGGCGCGGCGGCTGCGCGTCGGCCGCGGGGAGCGGGCGCGGCGTGTGCTGGCGCTGCATCGCCTGGATGGCGGGCACCGTCTCGGCGAGCGCGGCGGCCGCGTCGGGGATGGCGCTCATCGCCTGCTCGACGTTGCGGTCGTTGACGATGGAGCGGAGCGCCGAGGCGAACTCGGCGGCGCTCTGGTAGCGCTCCTCGGGCTTCTTCGCGAGGGCGCGGTCGAGCACGTCTTGGAGGCCGAGGGGGTAGTCGCGATCGGGCGCGCGCTCGGCCAGCGTGAGGGGCTGCGCCTGCACGTGGAGGCCGATAAACTCCATCGGGGTGCGCGCGTCGAAGGGCAGCTTGCCGGTGAGGAGCTCGTAGAGGATCACCGCGAGGGAGTACACGTCGCTGCGGGGGTCGAGGGTCTTCCCCTGCGCCTGCTCGGGCGACATGAACTCGGGCGTGCCGAACACCATGCCCTCTTGCGTGAGGATGAGCGAGCCCGGCTGCATCTCGCGCTCGGTCACCTTGGCGAGGCCGAAGTCGAGCACCTTGGCGAAGTCTTCGAGGCCGCCCTGCGAGCAGAGAAAGATGTTCTCGGGCTTGAGGTCGCGGTGAATAATGCCCTTCTGGTGGGCCTCTTCGAGGGCGCCGCAGGCCTGGATGAGCACCGCGATCGAGCGCTCGGGGCGCATGGGCCCCTCCTGCCGCACGATCTGCCCGAGGTTACGCCCCTCGAGGTACTCCATCACGATGTAGCAGGCCTCGTCTTCGAGCTGCCCGTACAGGAACACCTTGGCGGTGTTGGGGTGCGTAAGGTGGCTCATCGCGCGCGCTTCGCGGCGAAAGCGAGACACCAGGTCTTTACGCTTGGTGAACTTCGAGTGGAGGATCTTGACCGCTACGAAGCGATCCATGCTGGGCTGATGGGCCTTGTAAACAGCACCCATCCCGCCCGAGCCGATTCGCTCGAGGACCTTGAACTGACCAGAGAGTATTTCTCGCCCGACGTACGGGTCCGCCTGACGCACGCCGCGACACTACCCCCCAATGGGGGGGGTTCGGCAACCTCTCTGTCACTCGCGCTCACTTTGTCTCCGCGAGGCCTTCTGCAGAGGGCGATGCGCGAAGCGCGCTCCGTCGGCGCTTGACTCTGCGCGCGGTTGGCGCGCCGAATCGCGCCCACGCGATGACCGCCGTGCGGCCCTATCCCCTCGACGCGCTCCCGCGCCTCACGCGCCGCGAGGCGAGCACGCGCTCGGCGCTCGCGCGGCGCCTCGCGCCCGTCGCGTCCGAGGCGCTCGCCGCG
>CAISKJ010000404.1 GCA_903885885.1 uncultured delta proteobacterium | reverse complement strand
GCGCTGGGCGAGGTGCTGTCCATGCTCCAGCCCGACCGGGCGGTGTCGATGGCGCTCGAGTCGATCGCGCGCAAGGGCGCGCGCCACGACGTCGACGGGTGGGTGCGGCTCACCATCGGCGCGCAGAGCGCCCACGAGCACGGCGTGCTCGTCGACTGGTTCGACCGAACGCTCGCCTCGCAGGTGCCCGTCGAGGCCGCCGCGCGCGACGAGGCCGCGGTGCTCCCCATGGCGCGGGCCCGCGAGAGCTCCAGGGAGAACCCGCGGAGCACGAGGCCCCGCGGGCGCTGATCGCGCGGTGACAGGATATGTCACCGTGACATAGGCTGTCCTTGTGTGGGCGGTGGGGTCGACGCATCTTCCACGGCGTATGGAAGACGCACGCAGCATCGCCCTCCGCCACGACGCCGACGCGCTGCCCGACGACTACGACGAGCGCGCCGTCGAGGGGCTGCAGGAGCTCGAGGAGCTCGTGCGGCTCCGCGCCGAGCTCACCTGGGCCGACTGGAAGGCGCACCCGCGGTTCAAGAAAGACCGCGTGATCCGCGAGGCGCAGCGGCGCATGGGCGTGCCCGCGGGCGACGCGCCCATCGTGCCGGCGGCGCCGCCCGCCAACGACGTGCCCGCGAACGACGTGATCGACGAGGAGAGCACCATGAACATCGACGACGAGCTCTCGCGCGACGAGGCCTTCGCCACGGTGTGCGACGCGCGCCGCGACGCGTGGATCGACGCCCTCGACGCGGGCGCCAACGACGACAGCGAGTGACCCAACCACGCGCCGCGCGAGCTTCGCCGGCGCTTCGATGCCCCACGAGAGAGAGACCAAAGGTGAAGATCATGGCAACGGAGAAGAGCGCGAAGTCTGAGCGGGCGAACTACAGCGTCGACGGGCGCACCGGCGCGCGCGTGGTCGAGTCGTTCGTGATGCGCGGCGACCTCTCGGGCCTCGGGCCCGACGAGCGCGCGAAGTTCTACATGGCGATGTGCGAGGGCCTCGGGCTCAACCCGTACGCGCAGCCCTTCGCGTTTCTGCGCCTCAACGGCAAGGAGGTGCTCTACGCCACGCGCGGCGCGACGGACCAGCTCGCGGCCATGCACGGCATCACGCGGGAGACCGTCGACGGCCCCAAGGTGATCGACCTCGCGGGCACCAAGCTCGTGTTCTGCGTGTGCCGCGCCACACACCCGAGCGGGCGCGTGGAGACGGCGACGGCGACGGTGCCCCTCGTCGACCCGGTCAACGTGCTGATGAAGTGCGAGACGAAGGCCAAGCGCCGCGCCACGCTCTCGATCCTGGGCCTCGGCGTGCTCGACGAGATGGAGCTCGAGACCATCCCCGCGAACGTGCAGGAGCCCGGCGGCGGTGTTGATCTCTCGCAGATGGCGCACAGCCGTCACGACGAGGAGCCCATCGCGCCCCCGCGCAACGAGGCCCCCATCGAGGCGCTCCCCGTCGAGGTGCCGCCCGCGCTCGAGGGGTTCTATGCGCGCATCGCGGAGATCGAGCTCCCGGGCGAGGCCGTGGCCGTGTGGATGAAGCACCGCACCGACCTGGCCGCCCTGCCGGCACCGGACCGCGAGAGCGCGTGGAAGGCGCTCTGCAAGCGCACCGAAGAGGTGGGCAAGATGAAGAACGCCAAGGTGTGGCTCAAGAAGGCCATCGCCGAGGAAGACGCGCGCCGCGCCTCCGACGGGGGCGCCAAGGCCGAGAACGCCGCCTGAGCGCCCGGGGCCTCTCCCCGAGGGGCCCCCCGAGTGGCGGGAGGGAAACCACCGGGGTCCGGCGCTGCGCGCGTCAGCGTCGGAAGCCTTTGGGCTACACTGGCCCTCCAGCCGCATGACGCAGCCGAGTCTCCTCGATGTACCCCACCTTGCCGACATTGCGCGCGCGAGGGCGGAGCTTGCGCCGAGGCTGTACGCCATCGTGTCTGCCACCAACTCGCTCCGCGCCGCGTGGGAGTTGCTCCACAACGCGGGCCTCTTCGCCGAGCCCGTAGGCCGTTTCTACGCGTCCGTGCGCCGCTTCGGCATGGACGGCACCCTCGACGCCCCTCTTCACCTACGACCACCTCGACGCCATTCGCGCCTTCGTCGAGGGCCCGCGCGAGCCGCAGGTGCCGCGCGTCTCCGTGAGCACGCTGTCGAACCAGTTTTACTGCGAGATGCAGGTGCACCTCGCGCGCACGCACTCGCTCCGCACCGAGAGCGTCGAGCTCGCCGCGGGCGCCGCCGGCCACGCGGCCTTCGAAGCCGAGGCCGAAGAGATCTCCCCCGAGGAGATCACCCGCGCCATCACCGCCGGCGAGCCCCTCGAGCTCGTCGAAATGCCCTTGAGCGCAGAGCTTCACGGCGTTCGCCTCGTGGGCCGCGCCGACCGCATTCACCTCGAGGGGCGCCGCGCGCGCCTCGTGCTCGAGTTCAAATTCTCGGGGCGGCGCGAGCTCTTTCCTTCGCACGTGGTGCAGGTCGAGGCGTACGGCCGCATGCTCGAGGCCAACAGCTTCAACACCGAGCGATTGCTCCACTGCGTGGCCGTGCTCCCGCGGGGCCGCAAGGTCACCGACGGCCTCGCCGCCGACATCGCCGCGCGCGCTTTGGCCGCCGCGGGCGAGGGGCTCAGCGCCATCGACAACCGCGCCCCGACGGGCCAGCCCGACCCCCTCGCGGGCCTCACCTTTCGCCGCGTCGACGACGAGGCCTTCGGCCTCTGGGTGTTTCGCCACCACCGCGCGCGCGCCGAGCGCGACCTCGCGTGGGCGCTGCAGTACTGGTCCGGGCAGCGCGCGCCGGAGGGCACCGTGAGCCGCGGCAAGTGCAAGGCCTGCCCCTTCAACGCGGCCAACCTCTGCGACGCCGCCAAGGCTCCGCCCGACGGGCGCTACGCCGTCAAGCGCACCGAGGGGCGCTACGGCGTGCTCCACGTGGTGCAGCCCTCCGTCGCGAAGCGGTAGCTACTCGAAGCGCCCGTGGCGGCCCGCGCCGGCGGCGAAGCGCGTGGCGCCCGCGACGGTCTCGCCCGCGAGCGCCGTGACACCGTGCTCGTACTCGCGCCGAAGCGCCGCGCCGAGGTCGAGGGAGAGGCACTCGTAGGCCGAGCGGCGATCGGAGCGCATGCACCCCTGCGGAAAGCGTGCGATCTCGGCCGCCAGCGTCTCGGCCTCGAAGCGCGCCGCGCCCGCGGCGACGACCCGCGTCGCGAGGCCGATGGCGAGGGCCTCGTCGGCGTGCACGGGGCGCCCCGTGAGCATCATGTCGAGCGCGCGGCCCAGACCGACGACGCGCGGGAGGCGCACGGTGCCGCCGTCGACGAGGGGCACGCCCCAGCGACGGCAGAAGACCCCGAAGACCGGCAGGCTCACGCCGCTGAGCGTGTCCGCGACCTCGCTCAAGTGCACCTTGCGCAGGGCAAGCCAGAGGAAGAAGGCGCCGAGCGCCCCGCCCGCCGCG
>CAISKJ010000403.1 GCA_903885885.1 uncultured delta proteobacterium | reverse complement strand
TCTCTCCCCTCGCTGCGCTCCTCGCGCTCACCGGCTGCGGCGACTCCGGCGCGTCCGCGAACACGGCGGCGGCGGACGCCGGCATCGCCTGCAACGGCGCGGCCGCGAGCTGCGAGGGCAACGTCATCACCTACTGCGACGAGGGCGGCCTGTCGCAGCGCCTGGACTGCACCGCCGACGGCCGCGCATGCCTGCACGGCGCCGACGGCCGCGCGTACTGCGGGCAGCCCTGCCCCGCCGACGCCGACACGCTGGGCACCTGCACCGCGGCGCACCTGACCAAGTGCGACGGCGAGGTCCTCGTGGACCTGGACTGCGGCGCGAAGAGCCCGGCGCAGGCCTGCGCACGCGACGCCGCCGGCATCGCCTGGTGCACCGATCCCATCCCCGCGGACGTGGACGCCCTCGGCCGCTGCGAGGGCACCCGCCTGACGAAACGCGACGGCGACGTGCTGCGCGACTACGACTGCGCCGAGGCCAGCCCGCCCGCACTCTGCGCCCGGGACGCCGCCGGCGAGGCCTTCTGCACGCAGCCCGTGCCCAACGGCCTCACCGAGGCCGGGGAGTGTGTCGGCACCCGGCTGCGCGCCCGCGATGGCGAGCGCCTGATCGATTACGACTGCGCCGCCGCCGATCCCGACCGGATTTGCGCGGTGGACGCGCAGGGCGTCGCGCAGTGCACGGTGCCCTGCCCCTCGGGCCTGGACGCCCTCGGCGGTTGCTCGGGCACGCGGCTCTCCAAGTGCAGCGGGGGCGTGCTCGTCGACCTGGACTGCGCCGCGCGCGAGCCCGCGCTGGCCTGCGGCCGGGACGCCGCCGGCGAGGCCTTCTGCGGTGCGCCCGCGCCCGCGGAGCTGACCTCGGGCGGCGGGTGTGTCGGCAACGTGCGCCACCGCCGCGACGGCGACCTGGTCGAAGACACCGACTGCGCCGCGCTCGACCCCGCCCGCACGTGCGCGCTGGACGCGCTCGGCGACGCCTACTGCACGCTCGAGATCCCCGCGGAGGTGACCGAGGACGGTCAGTGTGACGGCACCCGTCTGCGCCGCCGCTCCGGGGACGTGTTGATCGACCTGGACTGCTCGGCCTCCGGGCGACACTGCGCCACGACCGCCGCCGGGCGGGCGTTCTGCACGGCGTTCTGCCCCGCCGGGCTGGACGCCTCGGGCCGCTGCGACGGCGACACCGTGCGCAGTTGCGACGGCGATGTGTTCGTCGAGGTCGACTGCGCGGCGCGGGGGCAGACCTGCCGCGTGGCCAGCCGCTTCGGCGCCGCCTGTGTCGGCTGCGGAGACATCCCGCCTGGCGGTGTGTGTTCGCCGGAGGGTGTGTTGACGGCCTGCACGCCCTCGGGCACCACGTTCCGCGAGAACTGCGCCGCCGACGGCCGCACCTGCGGCTGGGACGCCACGGCCTGCGCCTACGCCTGCCTGCCCGCGCGCGCGGACTCGTGTGAGGGCTACGGGCTCGCCGAGGGCGAATACACCTGCTGGAAGGCCAACGCGACGGGCCATTTGTCCGTGGTGCATTGTCAAGACGGCGCCGCCGTCGCGCAGGAGTGCCCGGCCGCCAGCGACGCCTCCGTGGGCTGCACCGAGAACGCCGACGCCACGCGCTGCACCACGACCTGCAACGCCAGCGG
>CAISKJ010000402.1 GCA_903885885.1 uncultured delta proteobacterium | reverse complement strand
CGCCGCAACGTGCCCGCGAGCGCGAGCGCCCACAGCGCCGACACGCGCGCGGGCGAGCGCCCCGGCGCGTCGCAGCTGCAGCCGCCTTCGACGGGAGCCACGAGGGCCTCCTCGTCCATCCACCCCGCGTCGCCGAACGCGGGCGTGTCGTCGGCGGGGCCCGCGTCATCGACCGCTGCGTCGTCGTACGCGTCGTCGACGGCGGCATCGCGCACGTCGCTCACGTCGCTCACATCGCTCACGTCGCTCACGTCGCTCACATCGCGCACGTCGCTCACATCGCTCACGTCGCGCACGTCGCTGGCGCGGTCGGTGGTGACGTCGCGGGGCACGTCGACCGCCGCGGGGCGATCGACGCTCGCGTCGAGCACCGGGGGCGGCGCGATGCCCGCGAGCGCGTTGAGCTCGGCCAGGGTGCCGTTGTAGCGGTTGCGATCTACGTTGCCGCTGATGCCGCCCACGCGACCGGTGCTGGTGTATTGCCAGAAGGTCCACGCGCGCCACTGGTTGGCGATGTTGGGGCACGCGGCCGACGTGTACTGCGGGTGCCACAAGGGGCCGCTCGCGAACGACGTGGTGGCGAGGTAGCCCTCCCAGTAGTACTTGCCCGAGTAGAGAATGGGCGTGCGCCCGGTGCCGGCCCGCACACGATCGACCCACACGCGCAGCCTGCGCGCGTACTCCGCGGGCGCGGGGAGTCCGTTGGCCGGCGGCTCCTCGACGTCGGCCACCACGGGGAGGTCGCCGGGCCCCAGCCGACCCACCGCGGCGACGATGCGGTCGGCCTGCAGCGTCGGGTCTTGCAGGGGTTTGAACCACTGGTAGGCGCCGCGCAGAATGCCCACGCGCCGCACCTCGCGCCAGTTGCGGTCAAACTGCGTGTCGCGCGAGTTGGCGCCGTAGTAGGCCCGCACGAAGGCGTAGCGAACGCCCGCGGCCCGCACCTGATCCCAATTGATGGTGCCCTGCCACACCGACACGTCGATGCCCGGGAGCGTCGCGCCCCGCGCGCACACGATCTGCTCCTGCGTGAGCATGTCGAGCGCGGGGTCGTTGGAGCAGCCCACCACGAGCGTGAGCGCTGCCGCAGCCGCGAGACGCGTCCTCATCGCCGCCGAGGCTCGCACGTTCGCGGCGCGCGCGTGAAGCCCTTAGCGCGCCGACTTCTTCTTCGCGGCGCCCTTCGTGGCCGCGGTCTTCTTCTTCGCCGCGGTCTTCTTCGCCGCGGTCTTCTTGGCGGGCTTCTTCTTGGCGGCTGCCTTCTTCGCGGGGAGCTTCGTGGCGGACGCGTCGGCGGCCAGCGCGGCCAGGTCGGCGAGCGTGAGCGGCGCGTGCGTGGTGAAGTCCGAGAAGGCCAGCACGGCGCGGTCGTACTCCCAGTTGAGGTTCTTGATGAGCTCGGGGTGGTACGCGTACGCCCACTCGCGCACGAGGTCGACGAGCTTGGTGGCGGTGTCGCGGTCGCGCAGCCCGAACACCAGGAGCATGAGCTCCGAGGCGCCGCCGGGGCCCTCGCGCGTGAGCTCCTGCATCGAGGGCACGAGCCCGTTGTCGCGCGCGTAGATCACCTCGCGGAGCGCCGACAGCTCCACGGGCGACATCGACAGCATCACGTCGCAGGGGAGCGCGAGGCGCGGCCGCGGCGGCGACCGCACGAGCGCCGCGAAGCCCTCGGCCATGGGCGACGCGCGGAGCCCTTCGAAGTCCGGGTCCGTCGCGGCCACCTCGGCCACGCGGGGCTCTTTGTGCACGGCCTCGCGCAGCGCGCCGAGCGACTCTTCGTAGCGGCCGAGGGCCGCGAGCGCCATCGACCGCGCGATGTGCGACTGCACCACCGTGGGGTGCGTCGACTCGGGGTCGAAGGCGATCACCCGCGCGAACTCGCGCTCGGCGTCGGCGTAGCGCTCGAGCGTGTACAGCGCCATCGCGCGCGAGAACACCGCCGCGGCGTGAAAGGGGTTCACCCGCTCGACCGCTTCGAAGAGCTCGACCGCGCGCTGCACGTGCACGAGGTCGTCGGTCTCTTTGCCGAGTTCGAAGTGCGCGATCGCGAGGTTGTAGAGCGCCGCGTCGTCGTCCATGGACTTTACGCCCAGCGCGTAGCCGCGCTCGAGCAGCGGCAGCGCCGCCGCGAACTCGCCCTGCATGAGCCGCGCGTTGCCGAGGTTGAAGAGCCCGTCGGCGTCGTCGGGCGCGATGCGCACCACCTCGGAGAACGCCGCCGCGGCCTCGTCCATGTCGCCCTGCGCGTTGAACGCGACGCCGCGCATGTAGTGGGCGCGCTGGTGCTCGCCGTCGGCCTTGATCACACGGTCGAAGAGCGCCACGGCCCCCGCGGCGTCGCCCTCTTCGAAGCGCTCGACGCCTTGCGCGAAGAGCTTCTCGACGTTGGCTCTCGTTCCTGTTCCCATGCGTCGCTTCTAGCGCAAAGCCCGGCGCCCGCGCGAGGGCTTCGAAGCGATCGCCGGGGCGGTGTACCCTCCGCGCCACCCTATGCTCTCGATGCCCGCGTTCGTCGTGCACCATGCCCGCACAGGGGTCGCCGCGCTCAACGTGGTGAGCGCCGCGCTCGACGCCGACCCGCGCACCGCGGGCGTCGACGTGCGCTTCGCGCGCACCCCCGACGAGGTGATCTCCGAGGTTCGCGCGCTGCGCGACCAGGGTGTGCGCGTGGTGGTGGGGTGGTCGTTCTACTCTACCGATTTCGCCCTCGCGGCCCGCGACCTCGCGACCGTCGACGCGGCGCTCGGGCGCGACGGGGTGCTGCACATCGCGGGGGGCGTGCACGCGACGGCCGAGGCCCACGACACGCTGCGCGCGGGCTTCGACCTGGTGTGCGTCGGCGAGGGCGAGGCCACCATCGTGGAGGTGTTCTACCGCCTCGCCACGGGCGACGACCCGCGCGCGCTCCCGGGCATCGCGCACCTCGACGCGGAGGGAAACTTCGTCACCCACGGGCCCGGCCCGCGCCTCGCGCTCGACGCCTTCCCGGGCTTCAACGCGAAGCACTTTCGGTGGAACCCGTTGGAGGTCACGCGCGGCTGCGTCTACGCCTGCACGTTCTGCCAGACGCCCTTCGCCTTCAAGGCTCGCTTTCGTCACCGCAGCGTCGAGAACGTGCGCGCCCACGCCGAGGCGATGGCCCGCGGCAACGCGTCGTACATGCGCTTCGTCACGCCCACGGCGCTCTCCTACGGCAGCGACGACACGGAGCCCAACCTCGCCGCCGTCGAGGCCCTGCTCGCCGCCGTGCGCGAGGCCCTCGGGGCCCACGCGAAGGTGTACTTCGGCACCTTTCCGTCGGAGTGCAGGCCCGAGCACGTGACGCCCGCGGCGCTCGCCATTCTCAAGCGCTGGTGCGACAACGACAGCGTCATCATCGGCGGTCAAACGGGCTCCGAGCGATTGCTCGAAGCCACGCGGCGGGGGCACACGGTGGGCGACGTGATCCGCGCGGTGGAGCACTGCGCGGCCGCGGGGTTGCGCCCCGACGTGGACCTTCTCTACGGCCTCCCGGGCGAGACCGAAGACGACCAGCGCGCGACGGTGAAGCT
>CAISKJ010000401.1 GCA_903885885.1 uncultured delta proteobacterium | reverse complement strand
CTGCGCATCGCCTCTGACGCAAGGCGGATCCGGCGCGGCGGCCGCCTGCGTCGACCCGCGCATCGACGCGAACAACTGCGGCGGGTGCGGAACGTCGTGCCCCGCGGGGCAGGTGTGCCGCGACGGCGCGTGCGCGGTGAGCTGCGCGTCGCCCCTCGCGCTGTGCGGCGCGGGCGCGGCGGCCGGCTGCGTCGATCCGCGCATCGACAGCGGCAACTGTGGCGGCTGCGGAACGGTGTGCCCCGCGGGGCAGGTGTGCCGCGACGGAGCCTGCGCGGTCAGCTGCCCGCCCGGTCAGACGATCTGCGGCACGGCGTGCCGCGACCTCGCGAGCGACGCGAGCAACTGCGGCGCGTGCGGCAACGTGTGCGCCTCGGGGCAGGGGTGCGCCGGGGGCGCATGCACGCTGTCGTGCCCGGCGGGGCAGACGGTGTGCGCGGGGCGTTGCGTGTCGATCGACACCGACCGCGACAACTGCGGCGCGTGCGGGCGCGTGTGCCCCGCGGGCAACGTGTGCTCCGCGGGGGCGTGCGCGGTGAGCTGCGCGTCGCCGCTCACGCTCTGCGGCAGCGGCGCGACGGCTGGGTGCGCCGACACGCGCATCGACCCGGCGAACTGCGGTGCGTGCGCGACGGCGTGCGGGCCCGGGCAGTCGTGCCGCGAGGGGCGCTGCACCATCACGTGCCCCGTGGGGCAGACCGCGTGCAGCGGGACGTGCCGCGACCTCGACACCGACTCGGCCAACTGCGGCGGGTGTGGTCTCCCGTGCCCCGCGGGGCAGCTCTGCGCCGCGGGCACCTGCCGCGTGAGCTGCCCGCCGACGCAGACCAACTGCAGCGGGACGTGCCGCGACACCGCGAGCGACCCGGCGAACTGCGGCGCGTGCGGGGTCGCGTGCGCGGCGGGGCAGCTGTGCGGCGGCGGGTCGTGTCGCCTCTCGTGCCCGGCAGGCCAGACGGCGTGCGGGAGCCGCTGCGTGTCGACGGTGAGCGATCGCGACAACTGCGGCGCGTGTGGGGTCGCGTGTGCCGCGGGCAACGTGTGCGCGGGGGGCGCGTGCGTGCTCGACTGCGCGTCGCCGCTCACGCTCTGCGGCAGCGGCGCTGCGTCGAGCTGCGCCGACACCCGCATCGACCCCGCGAACTGCGGCGCGTGCGGTACGACCTGCAGCGCGGGTCAGGTGTGCCGGGCGAGCGCGTGCGTGCTCTCGTGCCCGACGGGGCAGACGGTGTGCGCGGGCGTGTGCCGTGACACCGCCGTCGATGGGAGCAACTGCGGCGCGTGCGGAACGGTCTGCGGCGCCGGGCGCGTGTGCGCCGCGGGCGTTTGCACGACGAGCTGCCCTGCGGGACTCACATCGTGCGGCGGCTCGTGCGTGAACCTCCTCACCGACGCCACCAACTGCGGGACGTGCGGCGCCGCGTGTGCGAGCGCGCGCACCTGCGCGGCGGGGGTCTGCGCGGCCTACGCGAACTGCAACGCGCTCCACGCGGCGCAGCCTTCGCTGCCGTCGGGCGAGTACGACGTGCTGCCCGCGGGCGCGTCGGCTACGGTGCGGGTCTACTGCGAAATGACCTTGCACGAAGGCGGTTGGACGCTCGTCGGCTCGTTCGTGAACGGTGTGGCGCGGAGCTGGACGACCCTCGACGTGATGCGCGACGCGACGAGCTTCGGCGCCGTTTCGACCCGTACGACGGCCAACTTCAAGTCGCCCGCGTGGACGTCGGTGACCGGCGCCGACCTCATGGTGCAGACCGATGACTACTCCTTCGGCTTCCGCGCGCTGCTCGGCGGACGCAGCCTCGGGGGCTACGTGGGCGCGTCGTGGCCCTCGACCTGCTCGAGCACCTGGGCGCGCTCCGGGGCCGACTTCGCGGGCGGCCTCACGCCGCAGCAGCAGCGCCTCTTCAACTTCTCACTGCGGGCCCTCGACAGCAACGCCGACTGCTGGCCCGGCATGAACGAGAACGCCGCCATCGCCTTCACCGCCGCCGAGTGCTGCTGGGTCAACGGCCTCAACAACACGCCGGGCGGCCAGGTCGATTGGCGCACGCACGACCTCTCGCTGCTGCGCGCGGGACGCATCACGCCGGTCGCCTGCACCCCTGGCGTGTGGCCCTGCAACGCCAACGGCCTCACCTTGAGCGCCACGGGCGAGTGTTACGAAGACAACGCCACCTGCAAGTCGCGCTACGCTCTCGTCTACGTGCGCTGACGACGTTTGTGAACGGTCATCGGGCGTCGCGCGAGGCACTCCTCGCAGGCGCCCGGTGGCCGCGCGCAACCTCGGCGAGCGCCGCGAGAAAGCTCCGCTCCCCGCAGCCCACTGGTCGTCGATCGCCCAATCCGCGAGGGCTCAAAAACAGCGAAGTCCCAAATGACACCCGGCGCGCATCTCGTCGCTTTCGCGAAGAGGTGCACGCCGGATTTCAACGCGTTCGGTTACGCGTACGTCGGACTAGTAACGACGGCCGCCGCCGCCGCCGCCGCCGGGGCGACCACCGCCACGACCGCCGCCGCCGCCCTCGCGCTCACGAGCCTCGTTCACGGTCAGCGTACGACCGTCCACGTTGGCGCCGTT
>CAISKJ010000400.1 GCA_903885885.1 uncultured delta proteobacterium | reverse complement strand
CCCGGCGACGAGGTCATCTGCCCGACGCTCACGTTCATCGCGTCGGTCAACCCCGCGCTGTGGCTCGGCGCGCGCCCTGTCTTTCTCGACAGCGACCGCGCGAGCTGGAACCTCGACCCCGCCCTCCTCGAAGATTTTCTGAAGCGCCGCGCGGCCGTCAACCGCGTGCCCAAGGTGCTCGAGGTGGTTCACCTCTACGGCCAGAGCGCCGACATGGACCCGATCCTCGAGGTGTGCGCGCGCTACGGCGTCGCGGTGCTCGAAGACGCCGCCGAGGCCGTCGGCACGCTCTACAAGGGCCGCCCCTGCGGCACGATGGGCGCCCTCGGCGCGTACTCGTTCAACGGCAACAAGATCATCACCACCACCGGGGGCGGCATGCTCGTCGCGCACGACCCCGCGCGCGTGGCCAGGGCGCGCTTCTGGTCGCAGCAGGCGCGCGACCCCGGCGTGGCCTACGAGCACACCGAGATGGGCTACAACTACCGCCTCTCGAACGTGCTCGCGGGCATCGGCCGGGGCCAGCTCGAGGTGCTCGACGCGCGCGTCGCGCGCCGCCGCGAGATCGCCTTTCGCTACCGCGACGCCTTCGCCGACCTCGGGGGGCTCGAGCTCATGCCGCAGGCCGCGTACGGGCTGCACACCAACTGGCTCAGCGTGTTTACCGTCGACGAGGCGCGCCTCGGGCTCTCCCGTGACGGCGTGCTCGACGCGCTCGCCGCCGAGAACATCGAGGCGCGGCCGGTGTGGAAGCCCATGCACCTGCAGCCCGTGTTCGCGGGCGTCGAGTGCGTGGGCGGCGGCGTCGCGGAAGACCTGTTTCGCCGCGGGGTGTGCCTCCCGAGCTCGACCAACATGTCGGCCGACGACCAGGGGCGCGTGATCGCCACGGTGCGCGCCGCGGCCCTGCGCGCGCGGCCTCGCGGCGCGGCTGTACCCGCGCAAGAGGGCGCGCGATGAGCAAGCGTGAGCCGATCGAGCGCGCGGGCGAGGCCGAGCCCGAGCCCGGCAACATCCCGCAGCTCGTGTTCTCGTACCGCCGCGTGCTCGTGGTGCTGGTGCACCTGGGGCTGTGGGCGGCGGCCTTCGTGGGCTCGTTCCTCCTGCGCTTCGACGGTCGCATCCCGACGCCGTTCTGGGCGCTCATCGGCGTGTGGCTGCCGGCCACGCTCGCGATCCGCACGGCGGTGTACTTCTACTTCGGCATGTTTCACGGCCTGTGGCGGTACACCGGCGCGCGCGACCTGGTCACCCTGTTCCAGTCGGCGTCGGTCTCGACGATGCTCACCGTCGCGTACGTGCACTTCGTCGGCCCGCTGGGGCTGCCTCGCACGGTCTTCGTGCTCGAGTGGCTCATCAGCATCTTCGCGGTGGGAGGCCTGCGCTTCAGCGTGCGCACGCTCCGCGAGATTTCGCACCAGGTGTCGGTCGCGGGCCGCATCGACGGCCGCAAGAAGATCCTCATCGTGGGCGCCGGCGACGGCGGCGAGATGATCATGCGCGAGATCACGCGCACCTACGGGGCCCGCTACGAGACCGTGGGCTTCGTCGACGACAACCCCATCAAGCAGGGCGAGCGCATCCACAACGTGTCGGTGCTCGGCCCCATCGCGGCGGTGCCCGAGCTCGTGAAGCGCCTCGAGGTCGACGAGGTGATCGTCGCCATTCCGTCGGCCTCGGGTCGCGAGATGCGCCGCATCGTGAGCCTCTGCAGCAAGGACGGGGTGCGCATCCGCACGATCCCCGGCGTCGAGAGCCTCATCGAGGGCCGCGTCACGGTGAGCCAGCTCCGCAACGTGGCCATCGAAGACCTCCTCGGCCGCGAGCCCGTGAAGCTCGAGACCGAGCTCATCGCCGGTCGCCTCAACGGCGCGGTGGTGATGGTCACCGGCGCGGGCGGCAGCATCGGCAGCGAGATCTGCCGCCAGGTGTGCCGCTTCGGCCCCTCGAAGCTGGTGCTGGTGGAGCAGGCCGAGAACGCGCTGTTTCAGATTCACCGCGAGCTGCGCGAGGACTTCCCCGAGGTGGCCCTCGTGCCGCAGATCGCGGACATCTGCGACACGCGCCGCGTCGAGGCGCTCTTCGCGCGGCACCGGCCCAACGTGGTGTTTCACGCCGCCGCGCACAAGCACGTGCCGATGATGGAGTGGAACGCCGGCGAGGCCATCAAGAACAACGTCTTCGGCACGCGCAAGGTGGCCGACCTCGCCGACCAGTACGGCGCGCAGTCGTTCGTGATGATCTCGACCGACAAGGCGGTGAACCCCACGTCGATCCTGGGCGTGTCGAAGCGCGGCGCCGAGAGCTACATTCCAGCCCTCGCGCAGCGCAGCGAGACGCGCTGCATCACCGTGCGCTTCGGCAACGTGCTCGGCTCCAACGGGTCGGGGGTGCCGATCTGTCAAGAGCCGATCGCGAAGGGCGGGCCCATCACGGTCACCCACCCCGAGATGAAGCGCTACTTCATGACCATCCCCGAGGCCTCGCAGCTCGTGCTGCAGGCCGGCGCGATGGGCGCGGGCGGCGAGATCTTCGTGCTCGACATGGGCGAGCCCGTGAAGATCGTCGACCTCGCGCGCGACCTCATCACGCTCTCGGGCCTGCGCCCCGGCGAAGACATCGAGATCGCCTTCTCGGGCATTCGCCCCGGCGAGAAGCTCTTCGAAGAGCTCTCGGCCGACGGCGAAAACGCCGACAAGACGCGCCACCCGAAGATCTTCGTGGGCCGCTTCCGCCCCTTCGAGTGGGAGACCGTCGACGAGGGCATGAAGGCCCTCCACGCGTGCAGCGACGGCGCCGACGACGACCGCGTGCGCGCGTGCTTCAAGGCCCTCGTGCCCGAGTACAACCCCGTGGTGCTCTCGGGTCCTCCGCCCGGCACCAACCGCGAGCGCCGCGTGCCCACGCTCCCCGCCGCGGCGCCCGACAGCCGTTCGAACGTCATCGCCCTCAAGCGCGGCTGATCCGATGGGGCCGCTCTCGCCCGAGGCCTTGCGCGAGAAGGTTTCCGAACCGCGCGCGCTCCGCCACGTCGAGGGCGCCCTCTACGCGCCCCCCCTCGCGGGCGCCACCGTCGCGTGGCTCGCGTGGCTCGTCGAAGGCGACGAGCGCTCCCTCGACGCGGTGATCGAACGCGCTCGCCGCGACGGGGCGCGCGCCCTGCAGGTGGGTGGCCCTCCCGGCAACTACGTCGCCTCGGGCGTCGACGCGCGCGATGAGGGGCTTCGTAGATCGCTTGAATCGAAGGGGTTTTGTGCGATCGGCGAGCACCTCGACCTCGTGGTGGCGACCGCGGGGCACGGCGCGCACAACGACGTCGCGCGCGTCGATGGCGACGAGGCGCTCGCGTGGATCGCCGACACCTTCGCGCGCGCCTGGGGCTTCGAAGCGTCGCGGGCGCGCTCGCACGGGGGGCTCTTCGTGACGCGTCGCGAGGGCGCGCTCGCGGGCTTCGCGTGCCACTCGGGCAACCGCGCGTGGGAGCCGACCTTCGGGCCCATCGGCGTGCACGCGCGCGCGCGCGGCGGCGGCGCCGGTCGACGGCTCGCGGAGACCGTGCTGTGCGACCTCGCGGCGCGGGGCTTCGACGAGGCCACCGTGCCGTGGGTCGACGCCGCGACGGTGCGCTTCTACGAATCGTTTTGTACGGTGCGATCGCGCGTGGCGCGCGTGGCATACCGACGGACCCTCACGTGAGAGACGACCGATGGAGCAGCTGGGCTGGCGCAGGGCGGTGAAGGTGGCGGTCGATCGCGCGGCCGCGGTGGGCGGGCTCGTGGCGCTCGCGCCGGTGTGCGCGGCGGTGGCCGCGGGCGTGTGGGCGACGATGGGGCGCCCGGTGCTCTTCACGCAGCCGCGCGTGGGCTACAAGGGGCGCATCTTCAAGGTCTTCAAGTTTCGCACGATGACCGACGCGCGCGACGCGCGCGGGGCGCTCCTGCCCGACGAGGCGCGGCTTCACCCCTTCGGCGATTTTCTTCGCCGCACGAGCCTCGATGAGCTCCCGCAGTTTATCAACCTGTTGCGCGGCGACGTGAGCCTCGTGGGGCCGCGGCCGCTGCTCGTGCGCTACATCCCGCGCTACACGGCCGAGCAGATGCGCCGCCACGACGTGCTCCCCGGCATTACGGGGCAGGCGCAGGTAAACGGCCGCAACGCGCTCTCGTGGGAAGAGAAGTTCTCCCACGACGTCTGGTACGTCGACCACTGGAGCCTCGCGCTCGATGCGAAGATCCTCTTCAAGACGGTGTCGGTGGTGCTTCGGCGCGACGGGATCGGCGCAGGCGCGAGCGCGACGGTGTTCGCGCAGGAGTTCATGGGCTCACCCGCGGCGGGGTGAAGGGGCGCGCGTCAGGGGCGGACGTTGTTCCAGTCGGCGCCGTCGGTGGCCCACGCGGTCACCCACTGGAGCAGCGACGCGCCGCCGGGGCCCGTGAGCGTGCCGAGGTCGCCCACCATCGTGTGGTTGGTGCCCGTGACGACGAAGTAGCGGAAGTTCGGCCGCGGGTCGAAGGCCGTGCGTGTGAGCATGCCCAGGAGGTCTTGAAACTGCGTGCCCGTGAGGCCGAAGTACTGCGAAATGGTGCGGTCCTGCGTGTACGAGAGGAGCCCCATGCGGTGCGGCGGCGGGAGCCGCGTGGCGTAGTAGTCGAAGAGCGTCGTGAGGTCGTCGGCGCAGGTCGTACAGCCGTCAGGAAACTGCAGGTTCCACGCGGCCTTCATCTGGTTGAAGCGCTCGGCGGGCGGGCGAATGGGCGGCCCCGAGTCGTCGAGGAGGTCGACGCGCGCCGCGGGGAACGCGCGCTGCACGCGGTCCCAGTGGATGCCCGCGCCGTAGCCGCCGGCGCTCGCGCCGGTGAGCCACACGCGGTCGGCCATGGGGAAGGTGCGCGCGAGGCGACGGAGGAAGGCGTCCATGTTGCGCGCGCCGACGTGATAGATCGTGCGCTCTTCGGAGCCGAAGAGGTACGTGCGCACGTTGTCGCCGCCGTGAATGTCGCCCGTGCAGTAGGGCACGTACACGAAGCTCGCGTCGCGGAAGGGGTTGCGCATGTCGTCGCGGTTGAACATCAGCCCGCGTGACATCGCCCGAATCTCACCCTGAAACGTGGTGTTCGTGTACGCGTTGTTGATGTTGGCCGCGGTGGGGAGAAAGCAGGTGAGTCCGTCCCAGCAGGCGCCGCCGCCCTGCAGGTAGATCACCACGCGGTTGCTCCGTGTGGTGAGGTTCACGCCGATGCCCGCGGGCGTGCCGTTGCCGCACGCCGAGTCGGGGAA
The DNA here is from genome assembly GCA_903885885.1 of uncultured delta proteobacterium. Lineage (GTDB taxonomy): Bacteria > Myxococcota_A > Polyangia > Polyangiales > CAISKJ01. The sequence continues at coordinate 1,345 of CAISKJ010000400.1, read as the reverse complement.
GGGCACATAGGTCCACGTCTCCGCCGGGGCCTCGATGGCTGTCATCGGAGAGCTCGCGTCGGGCACGAAGGGGTGCACGTCTTCGGTAGAGCTCGCGGTGTCTTGGGCCACGTCCTCGATGGGCGGGGCGTCGACGGCCGCGTCGGCGGGGCTGTCGGCGGCTGCGTCGACGGGCGCGGGCGACGACACCTCGCTCCCGCAAGCGGCCACGACGAAGGGAATCGCAAGGAGGAACGTCAGGGTGCTTCGCTGCATTCGGGGTCCTCCGCGATCGGCGCAGCGCCGATGCGTCACGAGAGAGAGCTCCGACGCTATACCGGTTGCCCCGTAGGAGAAAACCTCGCGCTTCATCGGGGCCAACGCGGCACGGGCACGACTTCGGTGTCGCGGCCCCGCGGCGTCCAAATCGCTGTGTTGTGGCGCTCTCGACGGCGGGCGGAAGTTTGCAGTATGGTGCGCTCACTCCACAGTTACGCGAAGGTCCCGTGAACGGACCGAGAAATCCTTCCCGTACGCTGCGCGCCCTCTCCCTCGAAACGGGGGGTTCGCTCGCGCGAGATCGAGGCAACAGGTCGATGAGAACGCTTCACAAGATCGTGCGGACGGCGATGTGTCTGTCCCTGCAGCTCCCCCTGCTCGCGGCGGTGATGGCGCCGGCCGAGGCGGTGCCTCTCCTCACGGGCTTCGGCGGGCCCACGGGCTATGGCCTGCCGCAGAACTGTGTGCACCCCAACGACGACGGCTCGTACGTGGGCCCGCCGCCCGCCACGGGCTTCACCGCGGTGGCCATTCCGATCACCACCGCCTTCCCCATGGGGCTCAACTTCTTCGGTGCGAACTACCGCACCATGTACGTGAACAACAACGGCAACATCACCTTCCGCGGCGGCCTCGGCACCTTCACGCCGATGCCCTTCCCGGTGGCGATGCAGCCCATGATCGCGCCGTGGTGGGCCGACGTCGACACGCGCGGCGGCGGCCAGCCCGCGCGCAACAACGTGTGCTTCCACGTCGAGCCCAACCGCGTCGTCGTAACGTGGAACAACGTCGGCTACTACAGCACCCACGACGACCTGCAGAACGACTTTCAGCTCGTGCTCACCACGAGCAACACGTGCTCGACCACGGGCGATTTCGACGTCGAGTTTCGCTACAACCGCTGCCAGTGGACCACCGGTGACGCCTCCATGGGCACCGGCGGCCGCGGCGGCACGCCCGCGCAGGTGGGCTTCGACGCGGGCAACATGCGCAACTTCGTGGCGCTCCCCATGTCGCGCACGATGGCCATTCTCGACGTGTGCCGCACCTCCAACGTGCCCGGCGGCGCGCCGGGCCTGTGGCGCTT
>CAISKJ010000399.1 GCA_903885885.1 uncultured delta proteobacterium | reverse complement strand
CCGCGCGCCGTGCGGTAGAGCACCATCGCGTTGACGAGCGCCTGCTGCAGCCGGTCGGCGAGGGTGGGGAGGTAGTTGAAGTCCGAGAGCGCGAGGCCCGCCGTGAGGTTGTCGCTCGATGAGAGGCCCGACCAGTCGGTGGCCACGGCGATGAAGCCCTGGTCGTTCAAGAACCGCTGCATGTAGTTGGTGGTGTCGGCCGCGAGGCCGAGCTCGCCCGCGCCCGAGCCGAAGAGCCCGTGGCCGAAGTGCAGCAGCGGGAGCGGGCCCCGCGTGGCGGCGCTGCGGGGCACCATGGCGACGAAGTTCACGCTGTACATGCCCATGGGCGTCGGCGTGCCGTCGGCCGCGCGCACGATGGTGCCGCGGTCGCCCGCGGGGTCGCTCAAGAAGCGCGGCACCTGAAAGGTGCCCGAGATGCGGCGCAGGATGTTGACGTTGTAGTTCTCTTCGACCTGCGTGACGGCGAAGCCCGCGCCCGTGGGGCCCACCATGGTCATGGCCTGGTCGCGCATCGAGACCACGGGGCCGGTGAGAAAGCGCTCCGACGCGGTGGTGAAATCCCACGCGAGCACGAGGTCGGTGCGCTGAATGCCCGCGCGCCCGAGCGCGGCGAAGATGGCCTCGTATCGCGGCGCCACACGTGCGAGGCGCGCGTCGCTCGCGGTGGTGTTGTCGAGAATGGCCTGAAAGCCCGGCGGGCTCGCGGGCGCGGGGCCGGCCATGGTGTGCACGGCCTTCGTGATGGCGATCGCGTAGCGGTGGCCGGGCTTGAGGCGCAGCGCGGGGCGAATGATGATCGACTGCAGGTCTTCGGGGTGCTGGTCGCGCATCGTGGCGTCGAGCTCGGAGAAGTGCGCGACGCGCTCGCCGGTCTCCATGTCGACGACGGCGGTGGAGCCCGTAGGGGTAACGCTGCGGGCCATGTCGTCGGGCGCGATGAGGGTGCGCACGTCGAGGGGGCCGCGCAGGTACGCGAGGATGGGCGACGAGGGCGAGAAGCCGTCGAGGCGGTTCCACGGGGCGGGGTCGAGGGGCACCGGGTCGCCCGCGTTCGAGAGGCGCCCGCGCGAGATGGGCAGCGCCGCCATGGGGAGCGCGAGGGCCGTGTCGGTCTGGTAGTAGGCCGACGGGAAGGGCAGCATGCACGCCTCGTCGTACCCCAGGGGGTTGCACTCGGCGCGCGCCGTCGCGCGGGGTGCGTCGCTGGCGGGCGCGTCGACGACCGGCGCGTCGGTGACGCCGGCGTCGGTGCCAGAGGGCGCGGGGCTGTCACACCCGAGCGCGAGACCGATCGTGAGGAGAGACCATCGCCAAATGGAGGTACGCATAGACCGAGACGGGTACCACGGTCGCAGGGCTCGACGCGAGAGGCGGGGGGCAAGTCAGGTGGGAGTGCGTCGCGTCGCGAGGCCCAGGGAGACGAGGTGGTCGCGGCGTCGAATGGCTCTGCGTGCAATGACACTCCACTCAGTGAACCATTCGTACAGCGCGACCGCGGCGGCGTCGGGGTCGGCCGGCACAGGGGGAGCGGGCGCGACGGCGTGCTTGCCCAGGCTGCGGGTGACGTGAATGAGGTCGCGAATCGTCGCGCGTGCATCGGCGGTGACGCCGCGTCGCGCGATGAGGGCGCTCGCTTCGCGGGCCTCGTCGGTGCTCACCGAGGCGAGCGACGGGAGCTTGCCCGAGGTGGCGCGTCCTTCGGCGTGTGCAGCGAGGGCGACCAGGCGGTCTTCGAAGATCTGCAGCGCGAGCGACCATGCCGTGTCGTCGACCTGTGCAAGCGTGCCCGCGAAGAGAAAGGCGTGGGCGTCGGGCGCGCGGCGCCTGAGGGCGGCGTCGATGATGGCAAGGTTGTCGCGCCCCCAGACGGCGAGGCGCGCGAGGGCGTCTCGCACCGCGGCGGCGTGGGCGTCGTCGCCGAGCGCGGTGCCGTGGTTCCACGCGGTGGCGTCGTTGAGGGAGGGGTCGACAGCGCGGAGCATCGTCCAGCCGCGCGCGTGCTCCGTGCGGTCGTAGCCGCGCGTGATGAGGACGGCGCGAATCGCTGGCGTGAAGCCCACCGCGAGGAGAAACGTGAGCACGCGCTCGGGGAGGCGGTCGAGCGTCTGCCGGGAAGGGCGGTCGTCGGTGGTGGACATCGCGATGATTCTAGCGAGAGAGGGCTGATGCTCTCCATGGGCTTCATAGGCACGCCTTCGATCGATCGATCGCAAGTAGCACAACTTGCTCAGCGTCTATAGACGCTTGCTCAGTGGACGCACCCACTTGCTCAGCATCCAACCATGACTGCCAACCCCGAGGAACGATGTGCCCGACCGCGAGCAAAGGCATCGACGGGCTGAGCACTATGGTCTACATGGTGAGCGAGGGGCTAGAACGAGCAGCCGATGCCGCGCGGACTCGCGACGAGCACGGAGCGCGGGGTGGCACACGACACGGTGCAGCCGCTCGTGCGACGACAGGCATGGGCTCCTACCGAGATCCAGTAGATGCAGCCGCCTACGCCGCACTGATGGCTCACGCCGTTGGGGACGTCGCGCTTGCGCTTCGGGCGGCTCGTGCGTCGGCTGGGCTGGGGCTGCGCATGGCTCCGCAGCGCGTACCGGCGCCACGTAGTTTCCGCAGCCGGCGAGATTGCCCCGCAGGGTGCGCAATGAAGTCCCTCGACGGTGGCGACGAGATGTCTCGGACTCCAACTACGCGTGCTGCGGGGGGGCCATGATCTTGCGCACGGAGCGGGCAGCGTCTTCAGCGATCGCAGCGGTCTCCATGGGAACCTCCCATTGCTGTGAAGCGACGCCGCGAACCATCAGGGTCGGCTTCCCCACGCCGAGCGCCAGGAGCGTGAAGAGCGCGAGAACGCCAAGCAGCGTGACGAACCCGAACACCTGAGGCTGCCAGTGTAAAAAATAGCAGTAGAAGGCCACCGATGCGCTGGCCACCAACGTGGCGAGCAGCAAGCGGTCTTGGAGGCCCAGTTTTCGCGCCACGGACACGCTGACGATCTGGTTCTGTGCCATCGACGACGACCCAAGCCACACGCTGTCGTGTCGCACGCTGAACAAGCTGTGCGTGAAGAGAATCATCACGGGTGATCGCATCGGCGCGAGCGCCTGCGCCTGCGCGGGTGTCATCGGCAGGGTGCTTTGCGCAATGTTGAGCTGCACGGGATTGCGAATGGCTGCCCGTTGCGGCTCTGCGCGCGGCGGTGTGGCACCGAGGCGGTTCCACCCGACGACGACGTCGGGGTCTGCGGTAGGCGGCGTGGAGCTGCTGGCAGGTGGCGTCGAGGCGCTCGCGGGGCGCGTGCTCTGCGGCGAAGGCTGCGACGTGGTGCGCCTGGTCGTGACGGGCGGCGTCCACGACGCGGATTGATGCACGGGAACGAGGGCGGGGCCTGAAGGCTTCGGGAGCGCCGAGATACCATGAGCGAAGGCTGCCACGAGGTCCGCCGCGCGGGGGCAGGCCTGCAGTGACTGCGACATCCACGCGCGCGAGAAGACCTCGGCGAAGTCCGGGAGCACGTGGGTGAAGTAGTCGTACGCCGCTTCGAAGCGTCCGCTCCGCCTGCCGAACTCGGCGTTGTCGAAGTAGCCGCCGCCGGTGTCGGCGCTTAGGGCGAGCTGTGGATGGGCGAGAACGAGCATCTCCGCCGCGAGAATCGTCGTCGCGAAGCGATCGGCCTCGGGGAACCAGAGGCCCTGCCCCGATAGGAGGGCCGCCGGGTGCGTGTAGCCTGCAGAACCTACGTTTCTCTGACCCGGCTCGGGAAAGCCGGGGCCGTACATCTCCTCGAGATCAATCAACTCGACCGAGAGCGTCTCGGGATCGACGAGCACGTTGCCGCTCGCGATGTCGGTGTGCGCAATCGTGCGCCGCTCGAGCTCGTGCATTGTAGAAAGAAAACGTCTGCAGAGTTCGAACGCATAGGCGGGGTCGAGGTAGCACTGGTTCTTCTGTACCCCGAACGCGAGAATGTTGGCCCACGGTACGCCCGCGACCCAGGGCATCACCTGCGCGAAGGCGAGGTCCTTGTGCGCAGCGACGAGCGGGTCATCGGGCAGTACGACGTCGCGCTCGGCGACGCGGAGCCCGGCCATGCCCCGGAGTCCCACGAGCCGCTGTACCACCTCGGCCTGGTGCTGCTTCCGGAACTTCGGTCGAAAGACCTTGAGCGCCCACGACTCGCTGCCGTTCATGGCGAGAAACACGGTGGCGCGTGCGCCCGTTTCGGCGTGCACCATGGGGTCTTTGGCCGCTTTGTGCTGCACGAAGCGAAATGATCGCCCCTTGAAGTCGATCGTCTGGTCTGGTCTGGGAAGGAACGCCATGGTTCGTAGAGCCGTCTACCGAAGGGGGTGATGTTGGCGGTGGTGCTGCTGGCTGCTCTGTGCCGGAGGGGTCGGGCGACTGTGAGGGGTCACCGGAAACATCGGTGTCAACATCCTGGTGCGGGCCCGTGTCCGTGGCGGGGGAAGACAGGGGAGGCGGTGCGCTGCTCGCGGGATTGGCGCTGGCTGTGTTCGGGGTGACCCTAGGACGAGTTTCCTGTGGCGGCCGCCTCGTAGGGCTCATACCAGCCGGGTCGCGGGGTTGTGTTGCCTTGCTTAACGGTCGAGTGTGTTGTTCCGCGGCCGCTTCGTTCTGGCTGCCCGTATCGTGCGACTTTCCCCTGGTCTCTTGGTAAAACTCGCCGGCTGCTGCAATCCCCGCCATCACGAGCACCAGGCCGAGGATCGTGCGCCATCGTCGCGGGGGCGCTGCGGGGAGTGTCGGCTTTGCGTCCTCTTGGGGAGGAGGAGCGGAGGCATACGGGGCGCGAGGCATTCTTCTCGCGCTCGAGGGCGCGGGCGGTACTTCCGGCGCAGGGGCGACGTAGGCGGCCAGTGGCGGCGCGCCCAGTACCGTTCTCGGGATCGTCGGCGCCGAAGGCGCGCTTGACAACGGCGCTTCGGGGAGAGTGTCTGCGAACACTGCGACGAAGCTCGCGTCGTCGCGCTCGGCCCCCGCAGCGACGAGCTGGTGAATGTGATCGCTGTTCGCAAAGGTGCTGCGCTCACGGCCAAAGTCCGTCGGCAGGCCGTCGGTGGCGAGCACGACGCCGATCACGTCGTCGAGGGCCTGGTTCACCACCGTGCCGCGGAGCCCGTGCAGGTCGGACCAGCGCGCGCGCCGATCTCCCGCGATGACGGTTGGCGGCCCGCCGCGACGATGCACGGTGACGGCAACGTCCCCAACGAGAAGCAGGCGACCGCGGCCCGTTGCGAGATCGATGCATGCCGCGGCGAAGACGGTTTGTGTCCCGCTCGAGATGCGCTTCGCTTCCAGGGCCGCTCGCAAGAAATCGGGGATCGCGTCGGTGAGGGCGAACGCGTTGACCTCGCGCTGCGTCGCGGCGCGAAACTCTTCGAGGAGGGCGCGACAACGGGGCTCGTCGAGCGCTACCTCGCCTTCACGGGACAAGGCGTCGAGGAGCCCACGGCCCACCATGCGGGCGGCGATGTCGCCCATGAACGACTGGCTCACACCGTCGGCGACGACGGCAAAACAGGTCGAGCCAGAGACACGCACCCCACACCAGTCTTGCCCCGTGTGGTCGCCGGGGTCGAAATCGTTGTGGCGTCGGTAGCCGGCGTAGAAGGCGGCGTCGCGGTGTCCTGGCAGCGGCTGTGCGGTGTGTTGCACCTGCCCGGATCGTTGTGTCGCGATGAATTCGATGGAGGGCGTCATCGAGCGCTCGCCTGGCGGGCTCACGGTTCGCGAAAGCGCTTGGGGGTGAGCGGGCCGTTGCTGGACCAGCCGACAACCGGGTTGTCGTCGCGCGGAGAGACCTTCAAAGCGCGCCAGAAGGCGACGGGGGAGTGCGCCGTGCCGTCGGTCGGGAGCGGTCGCGCCGGGGCTACGGCGTCGGGGAGCGTAGGCGATTGCGAGAGCGTGACCGTGCTCGGTACGGCATACCCCGCCGGAAGTACGTCGAGGGGGATCTGCGGAGGCCCCTGCAACACCTGCGTGCCGGGGAACGCGGCAGGCTGCTGCGGCACGGGCGTGGTGGGCGGCATCACGAGCGGCTGCGTGTGGCGGGCTCCGGTACCCAATTCGTCGAGGGCCTCGACCCAGGCGTGCGCGGTGGGGGACGCGCTCCGCTGCGCGCAGTACCAGGCGTTGCCGAAGAGGGCCGCGAGCTTCGGTGATCGCTCCGCGAGCACCGCGCGGAGCAGGGCGAACCGCGGAGCAGTCGGCGCGGCGATGTCGTCTGGCGCGAAATACGAGCCGCACGTCGACGCCGCGGCGCGAACTCGGGGATCATGCCAGCCCAGTAATTCACCCAGGAGTATGGCTGCGGCGAAGCGATCAGCCCCCGGGGTGCACACGCCTTCGGTGCTGTGCACGAGGTTGTAGCCTGGCGTACCGAGTACGGTGTACCGCGGCGGCGGGAGCCCCGGCGCGTACAGGGCCTCGACGTCGACGAGGGAAACCTCTCCGCTGGTTGGATGAACCAACACATTGCCCCCAGAAAGATCGCCGTGGGCGGCACCGAAGTCTTCGAGGTTGAGCAGGCAACGGGCGAGGCTCCGCGCCGCCGCGAGCCCGTGCTCCGCGCTGATCGATTGCCCCGTTGCGATGGTTTGGAGCCACGGCGGGTCATCGATCCACGGCATCACGATCGCGAAGCGCAGCGCCGGGACCATGGAGGTAATGCGCGGCGAAGTCGCCGGATCGAGGCAGAAGCGCTCGCACGCGCGGAGCCCTGGCATCGTCGCGAGGGGGCGGAGGCGACGGGTCGCCTCTGGCAGCGCATCGGACTGGCGCGCAGGCTTGAATACCTTGAGCGCGTAACGGACGCCCGTACGGACGCGCTCAACCTGAAAGACAGTGCCTTCGCCGCCCTCGGCGGCGTGTGCGAAGCGGGGTGCTGCAGGGTGCGCAAGCACACGAAGTTGCTCGGGGGGGGAGCCCGCGTCGATGTCGCATTCGAGCGTAGCGCCCGGCGATGGTTGAAAGGTGGTCACGAGGGGACTTGACTCAGGTGGTCATCGTGGCGCCAGAGACCGAGAACGCGAGCTGGACGAGCTGCCCGGACTCCGCGGGGTAGAGCATGCGCGATCCCGCTTCGACCGAGTAACCCTCGTCGGCCATCATGGATGCGTAGCTCTCGGGCAGCGCCGATGACATGCGAAAGAGCCTCGCTGCGTAGGCGTTGGCCGTCTCAGACTCGTGAGAGAGGCCGCGCCACTGGGTAGGGTCGCCGATGGGGTCGCGCGTGAGGCCGCTGCCGACATAAATGTTCTGGAGCAGAACGTTGCCGTCGTTGTTTTGCATCGCCATGATCTCCTGCGCGACGGGCTCGGGGTCGTGGCCGCTGTATTGACCGTCGGTCATGTGACAGACGAGGGGGGCGGGGCACCCTTGCATTGCGGGGAGTTCTTGCCGCAGGAGGTCACGTGCCTTCACAAACGCCGCGTAGGTGTCGGTGAGGCGCAGCGGCTTGAGGGTGGGCGAGCCGCGTTGCGCGATCACATCGACGCCGTGCACTCCCCCCAGAAGGTCGATGGGGGCGTCGCTGTAGGCGATGAGTGCGATGCGGTACCGCGGTGAGACGACCACCCCCTTCGTAGAACGGAACACCATCTGCGTGAGCACGCCGTTCAGAGCCTTGTTTACGTGGTCGATGCGGCGCTCGCCGTCGAGCATCTCGTCCATCGAGCCGCTCACGTCGAGCAGGTAGATGATGAGGGCGGGAGTCTTTGCGGTAGCAGGGATCTGGTGTGACACGACGGTCTCCACGAGGTGAACGCGCCAGGGGCGTCAAGGCAGGTGTTTCCTAGTTGATTCCGACGCTACGTCAGTCCGACAACCCCTGCCAAGGACCATCACCCTAAGTTGCGGGGCATTCGCCGCGGATCGCGGCGATGGGGCCGGCGAGGTCGGCGGGCATCGGCGCCGCGAGGGTGAGCGTCTCGCGCGTCGCGGGGTGCTCGATCGTGAGGCGCTCGGCGTGGAGCGCGAGGCGCGCGAGGCCGTAGCGCGCGCGGTACTCGCGGTTGAGGGCCCCTTTGCCGTAGTTGGCGTCGCCGAGCACGTGGTGCGAGATGTGGTGGCAGTGCCGTCGCACCTGGTGGGTGCGCCCGGTGAACACCTGCACGCGCACGAGGCTGCAGCGGGGGTCGGGCTGCGTCCACACGGGCTCGACGCGGCTGCGGGCGTCGCGCGCGACGCCGTCGTCGTCGGTGAGGGCGTGGTCGATGGCGACGGGCGCGCGCAGCTCGCCGCGCACCAGGGCGAGGTAGAACTTCTCGGCGCCCGCGAGGGCCGCCTGCCACGCGCGCAGCGCGTCGGCGCCGTGCGCGAGGAGGAGCACCCCGCTCGTGCCGCGGTCGAGGCGGTGCACCGGCGACCACCCCTCGCCGAGCGCCTCGCGCACCACGGTGAGCACCGTGCGCTCGCGCGTTCGCGTGAACGAGGAGTTGTGCACGAGCCACCCCGAGGGCTTGTCGATCACGAGGGTGTGATCGTCGCGGTAGAGCGCCGTGAGTTCCATGAGCGCGGTCGTTGTCGCAGGTGGGCCGGGGCGTTGTCACGCGCGGCGCCGTCGGTCACACGTCGATCGCGCTCACCGACCCGACGCGCTTGCGCAGTTCGAACTTCTGGATCTTGCCCGTGGCGGTGCGCGGGAGCTCGCAGAACTCGATCGCGCGCGGCACCTTGAAGGCCGCGAGGTGCAGCCGACAGTGGGCCACGATCTCGGCCGCGGTCACCGTGGCGCCGCGCTTGAGTTCGATGAACGCGCACGGCGTCTCGCCCCAGCGCGCGTCGGGCTTCGCGACCACCGCAGCAACCAACACCGCGGGGTGGCTGTAGAGGGCGTCTTCGACCTCGAGGCTCGAGATGTTCTCGCCCCCCGAGATGATGATGTCCTTGCTGCGGTCTTTGATCTTCACGTAGCCGTCGGGGTTTCGTACGCCGAGGTCGCCGGTGTGGAACCACCCCCCCGCGAAGGCCTTCTCCGTCGCCGTCGGGTTCTTGAGGTAGCCCTTCATGGTGATGTTGCCGCGGAACATCAGCTCGCCCATGGTCTCACCGTCGGCGGGCACCTCGGCGAGCGTCTCGGGGTCGCGCACCGTGAGCCCCTCTTGCAGGTGGTATCGCACGCCCTGGCGCGCGTTGAGGCGCGCGCGCGCGCCCACGTCGAGCGTCTCCCAGGCCTCGTGCTTCGCGCACACCGCGGCGGGGCCGTAGGTCTCCGTGAGGCCGTAGGTGTGCGTGAGGTCGAAGCCGAGCTCCTCCATCGCGGCGATCATCGCGGCGGGCGGCGCGGCCCCGGCCACCATCGCGTAGACCTTGTGCGCGATGCCCGCGCGGAACTCGTGCGGCGCGTTGGCGAGGAGGTTGTGCACGATGGGGGCGCCGCAGTAGTGCGTCACCCGGTGGGCGCGAATCGCGTCGAAGATGGCGCGCGCCTCGACCTTGCGGAGGCACACGTTGACGCCCGCGCGGGCCGCCACCGTCCACGCGAAACACCAGCCGTTGCAGTGAAACAGCGGCAGCGTCCAGAGGTACACGGGGTGACGGGGAATGTCCCACTCGAGCACGTTGGAGACGGCGTTCAGGTACGCGCCGCGGTGGTGGTACACGACCCCTTTGGGGTTGCCCGTGGTGCCCGAGGTGTAGTTGAGCGAGATGGCGTCCCACTCGTCGAGGGGCGCCTCCCACGCGTACTCGGGGTCGCCGGTCGCGAGGAGGTCTTCGTACTCGACGGTGCCCACGCGCTCGCCTTCGCCGACATACTCAGGGTCGTCGCAGTCGATCACCAACACGGCGCGGTCGAGGCGCACGAGGGCCTGGCGGATCACCGACGAGAACTCGCGGTCGACGAGCACCGCGCGCGCCTCGCCGTGCATGAGCGTGAAGGCGATCGCGTCGGCGTCGAGGCGCGTGTTGAGCGTGTTGAGCACGGCGCCCGTCATGGGCACGCCGAAGTGCGCCTCGATCATGGGCGGCGTGTTGGGGAGCATGGCCGCCACCGTGTCGCCGCGCCCGATGCCGCGCCGCGCGAGGGCGCTCGCGAGGCGCCGCGCGCGGGCGTAGGTCTCGCGCCAGGTGCGACGCAGGGCGCCGTGCACCACCGCGAGCTGGTGGGGGTACACCTCGGCGGCGCGCGCGATGAACGTGAGGGGCGTCGCGGGCGCGTAGTTGGCCGCGTTCTTGTCGAGACCGAAATCGTAGATGTTGCTGCGCATGAGGAGCCTCGCGGTGCGCGAGGGTACACGCGGCAACCGGCGCGCGACACGATCGCCCCGAAGGGTCGCCCGCAAGGCTCGAGTGAAGAGACCAGAAAAGGAAAACCCCCGGTACCCGCTCGCCTCT
>CAISKJ010000398.1 GCA_903885885.1 uncultured delta proteobacterium | reverse complement strand
GTGCGATCGAGCTGAATGGCCACGAGCGCCGCGAGGATGCCCAGCACGAGGCCGCCGAGGCCGCCGAGCGCGAGCGTGAGGCCCACGCGGGGCTTCACCGGGCTGAAGGGCACCAGCGCATAGTCGAGCACGCGCATGTTGTTGACCCGGAGCTCTTGCATGAGGTTTCCCTCCGTCGCGCGCTCGAGCACGATGCCGTAGATCTTCGAGTGGTTCTCGCGCTCGCGCGACAGGCGCGTGTAGACCATCTCCTGCTCGTTGAGCAGCACGGCCTGGCGCTGCGCGTCCATCAGCTCGCTGCGGAGGTTGCCCTCGGCGCGCGTCACGCCGCGGAGCTCGGCCTCGGCCGAACCCTTGATGTTGCGCACCTCGGCGCGAATCATACCCACCACGGTGTTGGTGCGCGCCCGCGCGGTGCGAAGCTCCACGGCCGAGGGGAGGTACCGCGGCTCGAGGGCGGCCTCCTCGCGGCTCGTCGCCTCCATCTGCGTGCGCAGCGTCGAGAGCACCGACGACGCGAGAAACTCGGGCGCCGTGAGCTGCGACAGGGCGGCCACGATGCGCTCGTGCCAGTCGCGGCGGGCCGCGACGGGCGCGTCGAGCGCGGCGCCGGTGCCGTCGGCGCCGGGCGGAGGCAGCGAGTCGAGCACCGCCGAGGCCGCGCGCTGCGCCTCGGTGACGCGGCCCGCGAGGTTGAAGCGCCGCGTCTGCGCGTCGGTGAGCGCCTCGGAGAGCCGCGCGATGCGGTTGCCGACGATGTTGCGCTGGTCGGAGAAGGTGTCCGACACGATGTTGTGCTGCAGGCGATACTGCTGCAGCCGGTCTTCGGAGCGCGAGAGGTTCTCGCGGAGCTCGTCGAGCTGCGTGCTGAGCCAGCGGACCGCGTCGCGGGTGCTGCCCAGGCGGTGGTCGAGGTTGCGCTGGATGTACACGTCGGCCATCGCGTTCGCGAGGAGCTGCGCGCGCCGCGGGCTCCGGTCTTCGACCGTGATGTTGACGAGGCGGCTCTCCTTCACCGGGTCGACGCGCGTGCGCGACACGAGCACGTTGGCCGCGTCGGTGACCGACACCGAGCGCCACCCGCGGCGCTTGTCAGGGGCCACGCCGATGAAGTCGGGGTCGTGCTGCAGACCGAGGCGCCGCACCACGCCCTCGGCCACGCCGCGGCTGCGGATCACGCGGTACTGCGTCTCGTAGTACTCGCGGATGTTCCAGTAGCTGGAGGTGCCGCTCGAGTCGACGTCTTCGACCTGGCGCCCGAGGGGGCGCGGCGGGTTGGGCTCGAACTGCACCATCGCCGTGGCCGCGTAGATCTTGGGCTGGCGTAGCACCCACAGCGCGTCGAGGCAGAGCGCGAGCGCGATGCCGCTGAGCACGATCCATCGGTGCTTCCACAGGGTCTTGAGCTGCTCGAGCAGGAGGCTCGGCGCCTCTTGCGAATCGAGGGAAGCGCGCGCGTTCGCATTCACGATTCAGCTCTCCAGGGAGTAACGGTGCATGAAAGTAGTGCCTTCTATCAGATTGGCAGCGCCTCGGCAGCGCCCCAAGCGGCAGCACCCGGTCGTGTCCGTTGCCCGCTCACTCCGCTCGATTCACGGCGAGCCGTCGACCGCCGGCGCTTCGGCCGCGGCGCCCGCGTCGCCGCGCGCCCGACGGGCCCCGACGGGGTCGCAGAGCTCTCGCGCCGCGGGCTCCACGGGCTCGCGCTCGAGCAGCGCACCGCACTGGGCCTCGAGCGCGGGCCGATCGCCCATGCGCGCGGCCAGCAGGGCCATCTGCATCGCGTAGGGCGTCTCGGGCACGGCGAGCGAGTGGGCCATCTCGTAGGCCGCGTAGGCCGCGCGGTTGGCGCCCGCGTTGGCCTCGAGCTCGCCCCGCAGCGCGTGCGCGAGCACGAGGCGCTGCAGGTCCGCCCCGCCCGTCTCGAGCATCGCCGCCGTCTCACGGCGCATCGCCGCGAGGTCGTTGCGGCGCGCGAAGAGGCGCGCCCGCGCCCGATGCAGCGGGTACCGGTCGCGCACGCGGCCCAGCGCCCGGTCGAGGGCGCGCATCGCCCCGTCGGCGTCGCCGCGCGCGAGCTGCACCTCGACGAGGCAGACCGTGCCCGTGGGCTCCGCGGGCTGGGCGCGCTCGATGCGCGCGCAGTACCGCGCGGCGCCGTCGAGGTCGCCGGCGATGCGCGCCGCGTAGGCCCGACGCTCGAGGGCCGCGACGAAGTCATCGGCCCGTTCGAGCAGCAGCCCGTCGGCCATCTCGGCGTACGCGGCGTCGGGCGCGCCGAGGGCCATGCCGTTGAGAAACGCCACGCCGCCCCAGTTGCGCGGGGCCACGCGCTGGAGCTCCTCGCGCGTCGGCGGCGGACGCAGCCGCAGCGCCGTGCGGGCGCACGGACCCGGCGAGGCCGCCGTGCGGGTGAGCACCTCGCCCACCTCGAGCAACGTCTGGCTGCGACGATTGCCGGCCGCGAGAATGCGCGCGAGCAGCAGGTGCGGCTGCGCCCAGGAGGGCGCGAGCTCCATCGCGCGGGCCACGAAGCGCAGCGCCGTCGGGTGCCCTTCGGATACCGCGTAGGAACCCAGCACGAGCTGCAGGTAGGGGTCGCTCGGGTGCCGCGCCACGATGGCGCGCGCGCCGTCGCTCAGAAAGTAGTTGGGCGTCGCGCGCAGCGAGCGCTCGACCGTGTCGCGGTCGGACTCGAGGTTCGATCGCGACGCGGTGATGCCCAGCACAACGACCGCGAGCATCACCCCGAGGCCAGGCCAGCGCGCGAGCGTCTCGGCGCGCGGCAGCGGCTTGCGCCAGCCCCGCGCGTACCAGGCCGAGAGCACCCCCGCGAGCACGGCCGCCACGTAGCCGACGCCGCCCACGTAGAGCGAGAAGTCCACGAGGTCGTGCGCCACGAGCGAGAGCACCGCGGCCCACGCGGCCAGCGCCGTCGGCGGCGCGTCGGCGGGCGGAAACCACCGGCGCAGCGCGCGCACGCCGAGGTACATCACCGCGCCGCCGGCGATCACGCCCACGCCGAGCACCAGATCGACGGGCAGCGACTCGGCGCGCAAGAAGGTGCGGTCGGCGTCGAGGCGCCCCGCGGTGACGCTCACCACGGGCAACGCGCCGCTGCCGTAGCCGAGGAGCTCGTGGCCCCGCAGGAGGCCCAGCGCGCGGCGGAAGACCTCGAGCTTCGAGAGGTCTCCCGCGCCGTACTCGAGGGCGAGGCTCGACGAGGCGAGCCACGCGCCGCCGAGGAAGGTCGCCGCCGCCGCGCCGTAGCCGAGCCACGATTGCAGCGTCGAGCGACGACGCACCTTGCGCTCCTCACCGAGCGTGCGCGCGTCGAGGGCGAAGAGCACCGCAACGCCGCCCACCGCGCAGGCCACGCCGCCGCGGGAGAGCGAGAGCGCGCAGATGGCGCCGCACGCCACCGCGGCCGAGCCGGGGATCACCTTCGCGAGCGCCTTCTCCGCCGTGAGCGCGAGCCCGAGCCAGAGGATCACGCCCACGCCCGTGAGCGCGGCGAGGTGGTTGGCGTTGAGGAGCGGCGAGAGAACCGGCGGCGTGGCCTGCGTGGGGCGATAGAAGCCGTAGAGGAGGTCTTGCCCCGTCGACAGGTGCGCGAAGCCCAGCGCCGCGCAGAGGAGCGCGCTCACCGCGCAGGCCATGTAGAGCCGCTCGAGGCCGTCGCGTCGCGCCGCCTGCACCGAGGCGAGGTAGGTCGCCGCGAGCCCGAGGAGGTACACGAAGTCGAGGCGCCCCGTGCCCGGATCGTGGTGCAGCGCGCGCCAGGTCGACCCGCGGTCCATGCGCCAGGCGCTCCACGCGAGCCGCGAGGCCTCCTCCGAAGCCGCATCGAGCACGTGCAACAGCGCGCCCGGGAGGGGCACGAGCTGCAGCGCCGTGACCGTCAGCAGCGCCCCGAACAAGGGCACCACCGGGTCGCGCCGTAGCGCGTTGCGATCGACGCCCGTGACCGCGAGCGCCACGCCCGCGAGGAGCGCGAGCAACGGCACCGACGGGGCCCACGCGCCGCCCAGGAGGAACATCGCCCCGAGGACCACCGCGACGAGCAGCGGCACCGAGTAGCGGGTGCGCAGCCGCGGTACCTCGACCGAGTCGATGAGGGCGCGAACAGGATTCTGTTGCTGCAAGGTGAGGCTCGCGCGTTCGTGGGGCCGGTGGGGGTGCCGTGGAGGTATTGCGGGCGAGAGGGTCGCGCCGCACGGCAACGGTTGCCTTCGCACCGCCGGGCGTTCACGGCGGTGGCTCCGTCGGGCGGTGGTAGAACGAAGTGCGCCATCGCTGCAATGGCCACGTCTCGGGGGTGCGGCGCGCGAAGAGCGCGTTGGAACCGTGCGCGGTCCGTGGTATCGACGCGCCGCCCGGCGGACTGAGGCGCCCCGCGGCAGGAGCTTCACGGTGACGATCTCTCCCCTCGCGAACCGCAGGGTGCTGGTGACAGGCGGCAGCGGTTTCCTCGGCAGCCACCTCGTCGATGCGCTGCGCGCGCGCGGCGTGGCCGACGTGCTGGTGCCCCGCTCGAAGGAGTGGGACCTCACCGACGCAGCCCAGACCCGCGCGATGTTCGAGCGCACCGCGCCCGACGTGGTGTTTCACCTCGCGGCCAGCGTCGGCGGCATCGGCGCCAACCGCAGGCTCCCGGGCACCTTCTTTCGCAACAACATGGCCATGGGCCTCAACGTGCTCGAAGAGGCGCGCCGCGCGGGCACCGCGAAGGTGGTCATCGCGGGCACCATCTGCGCGTACCCCAAGTTCGCGCCGGTGCCCTTCCGCGAAGACGATCTGTGGAACGGCTACCCCGAAGAGACCAACGCGCCCTACGGCATCGCCAAGAAGGCCCTGCTCGTCATGGCCCAGGCGTACCGTCAGGAGTTCGGCTCCAACTTCGTGATGGTGTTTCCCGTGAATCTCTACGGGCCGCGCGACAACTTCGACCTCGAAGACTCGCACGTGATCCCCGCCATGATCCGCAAGTTCATCGACGCCGAGGCCCGCGGCGAGCGCGCCGTCACCCTCTGGGGCGACGGCACACCGACGCGCGAGTTCCTCTACGTCGACGACGCCTCCGAGGGCCTCGCGCTCGCGGGTGAGCGCTACGACGACCCCGACCCGGTCAACCTCGGCGCGGGCTTCGAAATCACCATGCGCGACCTCGCCGCCACCATCGGCCGCCTCGCGGGCTACACCGGCGAGATCGTGTGGGACGCCGCGCGCCCCAACGGCCAGCCGCGGCGCATGCTCGACGTGTCGCGCGCCCGCGAGCGCTTCGGATTCACCGCCGCGACGCCCTTCGAAGAGGGCCTCGCCAAGACCATCGCCTGGTACCGCAATCACCGCGACGAGATCGCCGCCCGCGAGGCGGCCCGCAGGACGACATGAAGCGCGCACTCATCACTGGCATCACCGGACAGGACGGCTCGTACCTCACCGAGCTCCTTCTCGAGAAGGGCTACGAGGTGCACGGCATCGTGCGGCGCTCGAGCTCGTTCAACACCGAGCGCATCGACCACCTGTACCGCGACCCGCACGAGAGCGGCGTGCGGCTGCACCTGCACTACGGCGACCTCAACGACGCCTCGTCGCTGCAGTCGGTGATCTCCACCGTGAAGCCCGACGAGGTGTACAACCTCGGCGCGCAGAGCCACGTGCGCGTGAGCTTCGACATCCCCGAGTACACCGGCGAGGTCACCGCGCTCGGCACCGTGCGCCTCCTTGAGGCCATTCGCAAAGAGGCCGTGCCGTGCCGCTTCTACCAGGCCAGCTCGAGCGAGCTCTACGGCAAGGTGGTGGAGACCCCGCAGCGTGAGACGACGCCGTTTCACCCGCGCAGCCCCTACGCGGTCGCCAAGGCCTACGCGTTCTACATGACGCAGAACTACCGCGAGGCCTACAACATGTTCGCGGTGAACGGCATTCTCTTCAACCACGAGAGCGAGCGCCGCGGCGAGACCTTTGTCACCCGCAAGATCACCCGCGCGGTGGGCCGCATCAAGCTCGGGCTGCAGAAGGAACTGTTCCTCGGCAACCTCGACGCGAAGCGCGACTGGGGCTACGCGCCCGACTACGTCGAGGCCATGTGGCGCATGCTCCAGGCCGACGCGCCCGACGACTTCGTGGTGGCCACCGGTGAGACCCACTCG
>CAISKJ010000397.1 GCA_903885885.1 uncultured delta proteobacterium | reverse complement strand
TGGCCCGCCAGCTCGGCCACGTGCCACGCGATCCACGCGCTCGGCCCCGGCAGCGGTCACGGCCTCCTCGGCGAGGCGCTCGCGTGGCTCTCGCAGGCCGCGCTGGTGGCGCCGCACGACCTCACCGAGGCCATCGTGCGCACGGCGCAGGGCCTCCTGGCCTTCGCGCAGCGCGCCGAGGCCCACACGCGCCGCCCCGAGGATCAGGCCGCCCTCGCGTGGGGCGCCGCCGAGTTCGCCCGCGTCGCGCGCGACCTCCGCGTGGGCGACCACCACGACGCCGCCGACCTCGCCGTGCGCCTCGCGCTGCGCGTGTGCGAGTCGTGGCGCCCCGACGGCGGCTTCGGCGCCGACCGCGAAGGCGAGGCCCTCACGCGCGTCGACCGCGTCGCGTGGGTGAGCCTCTGCCTGCACGAGACGCTCGCGGCCCTCGACGCCGTCGAGCCGCTGCACGAGCCCGCCGCAGCGCCGGGCTGGCGCCTCGTGCTCTGCAACGTGCCCGAGGTGAAGGCGCAAGAGATCGCCGACGTCGTCGTGGCCGAGCGCCTCGCCGCGTGCGTCAACGCCATCAACCCCGTGCGGAGCACGTACGTGTGGCGCGCCAAGGTCGAGCGCGACAACGAGGTGACCCTCGCGTTCAAGACCACCGCCGACCGCGTGGCGGCGCTCACGGCGCGCGTGCTCTCGCTGCACCCGTACGAGCTCCCCGAGGTGATCGCCCTCGCCATCGAGCCCGGCGAGGGCCACGCGCCGTACCTCGACTGGGTGCGATCGCAGGTGACGCCCGAGCCCGACGCCCCTACGATGCCGCCAGCATCATGAGACTCGTAAAGATCGCTCTGGGCAGCGTAAATCCGACGGTGGGGTCGGTGCGGTCAAACACCGACCGGTGCATTCGCATGGCGCACGAGATGGCCGCCGCCGACGTCACCGTGGGGGCCTTCCCCGAGCAGGTGATCGGGGGCTACCCCTCCGAAGACCTGGTGCAGTGGCGCGGCTTCATCGACGCGCAGCACGCGGCCCTCGCGCGCTTCGCCCACGAGACGCGCGACGCGGGCACCGTGTGGGTGCTGGGCTTCGTGGCCGCGCTGCGGGGCCACCTCTACAACGCCGCCGCGGTGGTGCACCGCGGGCGCATCGTGGGCGTCGTGCCCAAAGAGAAGCTCCCGACCTACAACGTCTTCTACGAGGCGCGCACCTTCTCGCGGGGCACCGCGGGGCAGCGCGACGAGCACCTGGGCGCGCCCTTCGGCGACCTGGTGTTCCCCTTCGACTTCGGCACGCTGGGCGTCGAGGTGTGCGAAGACGTGTGGTCGCCCGACGGGCCCATGCGGCGGCGCTGCTACGCCGGCGCCGAGCTCATCGTGAACATCTCGGCCTCGCCGTATCGCATGGGCGTCATGGGCACGCGCCGCGAGATGCTCGCCACGCGCTCGGGCGACAACCAGTGCACGCTCGCGTACGTAAACTCCGTGGGCGCCAACGACGGGCTCATCTTCGACGGCGGCGGCTTCGTGTTTCAGAACGGGCGCCCCATGGCCGAGGCCCCGCGGTGGCGCGAGCAGTGGGCGTCGACGGTGGTCGACCTCGACCGCACGCTGCGCCTGCGCACCGAGAACACCACGTGGCGAAACGACTGCATCGACGCCCGCGAGACCTCGGTGAAGCCCGCCGTGATCCCGTGCGCCGACGCCACGGCAGACCGCAGCGCGCTGGCCTACCCGGGGCCCGCCAACGGGAGCTTCTTTCTCCCGTCGACGGCGTCGGGGCGCAGCGCGCGGCAAGACTTCTGCGACGACCTCCTCGACGCCCTCGCCCTCGGCATCGGCGACTACTTCGAGAAGACGAAGGCCTTCAAGGGCATCGGCATCGCGCTGTCGGGGGGGCGCGACTCGCTCCTCACGCTGCTCATCGCGTGGCGCTACGTGCAGCGGCGCCACGCCGACCTCGAGCCCGAGGCGCGGCGCGCCAAGACGACGGAGCTCATGCGCGCGTTCTACATGCCGTCGCGCTACTCGTCGGACCATACGAGCACCTGCGCGAAGACCATCTGCGAGGAGCTCAACGTGCCCTTCATGGTGGTGCCCATCGAGGAGGCGTTCAACCGCGAGGCCGACGTGGCGCGCACCATGGTGGGCGGCGAGCTCACGGGCGTAACCGAGCAGAACGTGCAGGCGCGCCTGCGCTCGCTGCGCATGTGGAACTGGGCCAACACCTCGGGGATGCTCTTCTTGCAGACGGGCAACATGAGCGAGAAGGCCATGGGCTACACCACCATCGGCGGCGACCTCGAAGGGGCCCTCGCGGTGCTCGCCAACGTGCCCAAAACGGTGGTGATCTACCTGCTCGAGTACCTCCTCGAGACGCACGGCTTCGAGGGCATTCGCCTCACCCTCTCGGCGCCCGCGGGCCCCGAGCTCGCGCCCAACCAGAAGGGCGAAGACGAGCTCATGCCCTTTCGCGTGCTCGACGCCTGCTTTCACCTCTACGCCGCCGAGAAGCTCGCGCCCGTCGAGATCGTGCGCGCCCTCACGTCGATGTTTCCCGACATCGACGGGGCCCAGCTCGGCGCGTGGGTCGAGAAGTTCACCCGCCTCTTCGTGCAGTCGATCTACAAGTGGGTGCAGGCGCCCCTCTCGCTGCACGTGGGCAACCTCGACCTCGAGCGCGAGCGGGCCCTCCAGCTCCCCGTCGTCGAGACCACCGAGTGGACGCGCTGAGCGACCGCTCCCGTCGGAGCTCCGCGCCAGTGTCCGCGCCTCGCGCACCGGGGTCGCCGTAGCGGGCTCACTTCACGGGCGGAGGCGCATTGGAGTGTCGCCGGGCGCGGGTCGGCGCATACAATCGGGTATCCGAGACGAGGGGCGCACCGGTGGCCACCGTCTCACGGCATCGCCAGAGTGAAAACACCTATGAGCACCCAGACCATCGACGAACTCGAGCAGCGCGTGCGCTCCTTCGTGACGAGCAACTTTCACGTCGCCGACACGGCGGGCCTCACGCGCGACACGTCGCTCCTCGACACGGGCATCATCGACTCGACGGGGTACCTCGACCTCTTCAAGTGGATCGAAGAAGACTTCGAACTCAGCGTCGCGAGCGACGACATGGCGCCGTCGAACTTCGAGTCGATCGCGCGCATCGCCTCGTTCCTGCAGCGAAAGATCGCGTGAGGTAGGCGGTGGGCGCCAGCACGCGCGGGTTCTTCTTCGACAGCGGCGGGGCGCGGCTCTACGGGTATCTGCACGGCGCGGCGGAGCCCGCGCGCGACACCGGCGTCGTGCTCGTGCACGCCTTCATGGAAGAGCGGCAAGACTCCCACGGCGTCGTGCGCGACCTCGCCGTGCGCCTCGCCGAGCGGGGCTTCGCGGCGCTGCGCTTCGACCTCTTCGGCTGCGGCGACTCCGAGGGCGACTGGCGCGACGCCACCCTCGAGCGGTGGCGCGACGACGTCGCCGCGGCGGCCCGGTGGCTGCGCGAGGCGACGGGCGTCGCGCGCGTCGTGCTCGTGGGCTTCCGCTTCGGCGCCACGCTGGCGGCCCTCGCGGCGCAGGCGCTCGAGGCCGC
>CAISKJ010000396.1 GCA_903885885.1 uncultured delta proteobacterium | reverse complement strand
TGTTCAGACGGGATCACAAGGGGCTCCATCGGCCGCCCTGGGCGAGGCGGCGGGCGAGTTCCGGGTGCTGCTGGGCCTGCGCGACGAAGCGCGCCTCGGCGCGGGCGAGCCAGCGCTTCACCGTGGCGAGCGAGCAGCCGCAGGCGTCGGCCACGACGGTGAGCTCCTCGCCGTGGATGAACCGCAGGGTGAAGGCGAGGCGCTCGTCGGTCGAGAGGGTGTCGAGGATGCGCCACGTGGCGCGCAGCGCGTCGCGCGCGGCGTGGTCGTCGTCGCAGAGGGCGTCGGGCATCTCGTCGTCGGCGAGGCGCAGGAAGCGCCGCACCCGGCGGCGGCGCAGCTCGGCGCGGGCCACGCGCGCGGCGATGGTGGTCACCCACGCGCGCATCGCGCCGTCGTCGCGCAGCGAGGCGATGGAGCGCAGCACCTCGAGGAAGGTCTCCTGCTCCCGATCGTCGTGGTCGGGGCCGCCGCCGAGCACGCGGTAGAGCACCCGGTTCACGAGCGCGCCGAAGCGGTCGAAGAGGGCGGCGGGGGCGCTCGGATCGCCGTCGCGGAGGCGCTGCGCGAGGCGCGCGTCGTCGCGCTCGGCGTCGGGCGCAGCGGGGCGCACGAGCGAGAGAGACGGCACCTTCTTCACGTCGGCGGCAGACATCGACCTTTGCCCCCTCAGTGTGCGCCACGAGCCCGCGACGGCTCACGCGGCGCGCGCATTTTTGTGAGCCGTGGCGCGGGCGCGAGCCCACTGGTGGTACCGAGAGAGTCGCCGACGTCTAAACCCGCGCCGCGCAGGCTCCTTCACACTCCCCTCACGTCGTTGACGCGAGATTGGAATGTGCGTACGGTCCGCGCGCCCTGACAGGGTGGCGGGCTTTTGAGGCACCGCGCCCGCGGTGCTCTCGAAAGGAAATGGGTTGCTCGTGCAGCTCCGGACGTTCACCTACCTCGACGTGCTCCAGCCCCAGCTCACGGGCTTTTTTCAAACCGTGGCGTCGGGCTTTCAACCGCTCTCGGGGCAGTGTTCGCTCCTCGTCGAAGTGGCGCCCGGCATCTCGATCAACGCCCTCACCGACGTGGCCCTCAAGCGCGCGAAGGTGTACCCCGGCATGCAGATCGTCGAGCGCGCCTACGGGCTCCTCGAGCTCCACAGCTACGACCAGGGCGACGTGCGCGCCGCCGGCGAGGCCATCCTCGAGAAGCTCGAGATGAAGGAGTCCGATCGTATCGCGCCGCAGATCGTGTCGCGCGAGATCATCCGCGGCATCGACGGCCACCAGGCGATGATCGTCAACCGCATGCGCCACGGGCAGCTCCTCCTCGAGGGCGAGAGCCTGTACGTGCTCGAGACGCAGCCCGCCGGCTACGCCGCCCTCGCCGCCAACGAGGCCGAGAAGGCCGCGAACATCAACCTCCTCGAGGTGATCACCTTCGGCGCCTTCGGGCGGCTCTACCTCGGCGGCTCCGAAGAAGAGATCAACGAGGCCGCCGCCGCGGCCGAGCGCGCCCTCGGCGCGGTTCAGGGCCGCAAGGGCGGCAAGTAGCTTCACTCCCCATCTGGAGCTGTCCCC
>CAISKJ010000395.1 GCA_903885885.1 uncultured delta proteobacterium | reverse complement strand
GTCGAGCGGCGCCACTACGCCAACCGGCACAACCTCTGGCAGCAGCACCACGTGAGCGCCCCCGCGGGCGCGCTCGACCACAAGGCCGGCGACCCCGCGTGCGCGAGCGACCTCGAGTGCCTCGGCGTGTCGGCCACCGCGAAGTGCGACCTCGCGCCGGGGCCCCCCCGCGGCCCCTGCGGCGAGGTGTACGTGCGGTGGGCGCCCCGCTCGCGCGCCGGCGACGAGGCCTCGCGGGCCCGGGAGGCCGACGCGCTCTGCGAGGCGCTGCCGGGCATGGGAGCGGGCTCGGGGGCGCGCTGCGACCTCGACGTGGCCTCGACGCGCGGCGACCGCCTGGGGCTGTGCCTCCTGCCGTACCGGCAGCGCGCGGTGCGCCCCATCGCGTACCACCTGTCGCCCAACTACCCCGAGCGCATCATGCCGGTGACCAACTCGATCATGAGCGAGTGGCGCCGGGTGTTCAACCACGCGGTGCGCGAGGCCCGCTACCGCGAGTGCGTGATCGACCCGCGCGGCGGCGGCGCCGCGAGCTGCGAGCGCTGGCGCAGCGACACGGCCAACGAGACGCGCGACGCCCGCGCGGTCTGGACGGCGTGCCACAACCCCGTGTGGGGCACCGACGCGACGAAGCCCGGCGCGCACACGCAGGCCGAGGTCGACGCAGCGCGCGCCGCGGGGTGGGACAACGAAGCGTGCGGCCCGCAGGGCACGAGCGCGCGCCTCGGCGACACGCGCTACAGCATGCTGGCCTCGGTGAACGAGTACGACGCGCAGGGCCCCTGGGGCCTCGCGATGATCACCGGCGACCCGACCACGGGCGAGGTGCTCGCGGGCCGCGGCTCCGTGTGGCTCACCGTCACCGACTCGCAGGCGGCCTTCGCCACCGACATGATTCGCATCCTCAACCGCGAGATCACCCCCGAGCGCTTCGCCCTCGGGCAGACGATCTTCGACGCGTACGACTACGTGCGCTCGCTCGGCGGCCGCGAGGAGCGCACCGGGGCGAACGTGCCCTACGCGCCGCGGCCCGTGCACCGCGACTACGAGAGCGCCGACGAGATTCGCACGGTGCTCAACCAGACGACGCTCGCGCACATGCGCACGATCGCGCCGGAGGATCAGCCGCGCCTCGAGGCCTCGCAGATTCGCGCGCTGGCCACCGACGCGACGAGCGGCGAGGTGAGCGACCGGTACCTCCTGCGGAGCCTGCGGTCGCAGTACGCCGCGGAGCTTCCGCACACGAGCACCGAGGACGCGAGCGCGCGCATGGCGCGCATGCAGGGCACGCCCCTCGAGTCGATGGTGGTCGACCGCGAGATGATGCTCGGGCAGGAGATCAACCCCGACCTGCGCACGCAGGAGGCCGTCGCGGCGGCGTCGCCGTTTCGCAACAACAGCATGGCGTTTCGTCAGGCGCGCGAGGAGTGGCAGCGCGCCATGCAGGAGCACGAGTGCCGCGCCGACGCGGCCTTCAGCGACGACGTGATCGCTGTGCTCATGCACCGCTTCCGGTCGAACGTGGTGCCCGAAGACGTGCGCTTCGGCCGCACGTGGAACTTCCACGCGCAGGGCGCCCCCGCGACGTGCCCTGAGACCGTCGAGGTCGACGCCGAGGGGCGCAGCAACTGCCCGCTCGACTACGACGCGATTCAGCAATATCTGGTGCAGTACATTCACTACGGCGTCACGCTGCACGAGATCGGGCACTCGGTGGGCGAGCGGCACAACTTCTCGGGCTCCGCCGACCCGTGGAACTACCCCGACCGGTACTGGCCCCTGCGCCGCTCGGCGGGCGCGCGGCCCGGCGACGCGCTCCCCAGCGCGACGGCCATTCTCCCGCGGTGGGAGCACCAGGCGCGAGGACTCCCGTACTACTCCGAGGTGGAGGAGAAGGGCGGCGTCGAGGAGTACGCGTACAGCACCGTGATGGACTACGTGGGCTGGAACCAGGACGCCCACGGCCTCGGCCGCTACGACCGCGCCTTCGTGATGCACGGCTACGTCGACATGGTCGAGGCCTTCGACCAGGTGGCCGAGCCCGAGGCCATGCTCAACGCCCACGAGGTGTGGGCCGGCGGGTACCAGTCGGCGTTTCGCCCGCTCTACGGCGGCACGCAAGACGCGCCCACGGTGCTCACGCACCACTACACCGAGATCCCCTCGCTGGTGGGCGTCGACGCGCAGGGCAACCCCCGCCTCACCGACGACAACCGCTACCCGGTGTTTCTCCGCGAGACGCGGCGCCAGGGGTACGGCGCGTTCTCGTTCACGCCCGACCACACCAACATGACCGACTACGGGCGCGACGGTCAGCGCAGCGGCGAGCCCCACGTGCTCGTGCCGTACAGCTTCGGCACCGACGACTGGGCCAACAACATCTGGAACACGCAGCGCTACGACGCGGGCCCCGACATGTACGAGTCGATGCGCTACGTCGCCCAGCACTACCAGGACTACTACTTCGCCAACGCCTTCGCGCGTAACCGCGCGACCTTCACGCGCAACGGGTACCGCGCGCGCATGACGTCGCGCTACCTCGACCAGATGTACTACTCGATGCGCAACTTCGTGTACCTCTTGTCGATCTATCAGAACTTCTACGGCGGTCAGGCGGCCTTCGCGCCGCTCTTCGACCCCAACTCCACGTCGCCCGCCGCGCGCACCATGAACGCCGGGCGCCTCGGCGCGGCCCTCGTCACCGACACGCTGGCCAACTCGATTCTCATGCCGCAATCGTCGGCGGTGAACGAGAACGGCGGCGTCCACTGCGTGCGCAACCGCGGCGACGGCACGTCGATCTACGACCGCGTCAACGGCAACTCTTGCATCAACATCCCCGTGGGCGCGGGCCGCGAGTTCGCCTCGCAGTACGACTTCTCCGCGGGCTTCTTCTGGCGCGACCGGCTCTTGAGCGTGGGCAGCTACCACGACAAGCAGCTCGGCCTCGAGTACCTCACCAGCACCTTCCAGTGGGTGCCCGGGCGCTACGTGATCGAGTTTGGTGACGTGCACCAGCTCCAGATCAACTTCTACACGCTGTACCCCGGCGCCACGCTGCGCTTCTTCGGCTCGCTCCTCTCGCGCGACTACGACGACGTGGGCGTGCAGGCGCGGCCCCGCGCCGACAGCGCCGAGCCCGAGATCTTTCGCACGCAGTACGCGCGGCTCAACCTCCCCTTCGGCAGCGGGCCCAACTCCAGCGGCCGCGACCACGGCGTGAGCGCGCGCGCGGTCAACCCCAACCTGGGCTTCACCCTCGAGCTCGACGCGCTCGCGTACCTCCGCGGCCAGCTCGAGCTCACCTTCGATCGCACCGCGCGCGTGTCGGCCCTGCTCTGGCACGAGAACGACCACTGGGCGCTCGCCGACAACGCCGCGCGCGACCTCGTGACCTTCACGAACCCCTACACCGGCGTGGCCTACCACGCGGTGCACATCAGCGGCGCCGCGGGCACGCCGGGCGCCATCGTGGGCGTCTCGCGCCGCGACAGCGCCGTCGACGAGACGGGCATCGCGGCCCGCATGCTCCAGTACGCCAACCGCCTCTCGGCGCAGCGCGACCGCACCCCGGTGGGCCAGCGCGCGAGCATCGACAACGAGCTCCACGGCTACATCGACCTGCTCGACGCCCTGCGCGACGTGAGCCACCTCTACAACTGATCGCACCCGCTGCTCCGCGCGGCTGTGCGGCCGCGCCGGGGCGTGACACGCGCGCGGCGATGCGCATACCCTCCGCCGCCATGACGCGCGTGCTGGTCTCTCTCGTCGCCGCCGGTGCCCTCTTCGCCCTGAGCGCGTGCGTGGTGCAGCAGCCCACAAGCCCCGCCGCGCGGCCCGCCTACGCCGTCGCCGCGAGCGCGCAGCCCGTGAGCGCGGGCGTGGCGTACAGCGCGCCGGCGCCCGTCGTGGCGGGCTCGTGCGGCGCCACCCTCGCGGTGTCGCCCGTGCAGACGCGGCCCGGCTGCGAGATCGACGAGCGCGTGTCGGCGCAGTCGGCCGCGGTGTCGTTCCCGTGCGGCGGCGGGCCTGCGCAGGCGGCGTTCTCCGACGCGGTGTTCGGCGGCACGGTGTCGGCCGACGGCACCGTCGACCTCTCCATTCGCACCACCTTCGCGTACCGCGACGGCTGCCAGTGGGAGACCAAGCAGGAGATTCGCGGCGCCCTCTCGTCGGGCACCCTCTCGTACGCGTACTTCGAACGCCCCCTCGAAGGGCAGCGCGGGTGCGCGCGGGGCTGCGAGGCCGCCGCGACGGTGCGCGTCGCCAACGTGTCGCGCTGATGGACGCGCTCCTCGCGCGGCTCGTGGCGGGCGACGCGACGCTCGCGGGCGCCGACCTCGCCGCGTGGTGGCCCGCGTGCGAGCCCCTGCGCGACCGCTGCACCCACACCGTCGAGCGCGCGATGGCCCTCGCGCTCGTGGCCCCGACGGTGGGCTGCGCCTTCGTGGCGGGCTACCGCGCGGCGCTGCACGCGCTCGTCCCGTCGCTGGGCCCGCACACGCGCGCCGCCCTCTGCGCGAGCGAAGCGGGAGGTGCGCACCCGCGCGCGATCCACACCCGCGCGACGGTGACCGCCGACGCCGTGACCCTCGACGGCACCAAGCGCTTCGTGACGGGCGCGCGCGACGCCGACGCGCTGCTCGTGCTCGCGGTCGAGGGCGAGCCCGTCGACGGGCGCAGCGCCCTGACGCTCGTGTGTGTGCCCGCGACCGCGCCGGGCGTGACCTTCGACGACATGCCCGTGATGCCCTTCGTGCCCGACGTGGCGCACGCCACGGTGTCTCTCGCGGGCGTGACGCTCGCGCCCGCGGCGCGCCTCGCGGGCGACGGGTGGAGCGACTACGTGAAGCCCTTTCGCACGCTCGAAGACCTGCACGTGCAGGCCGCGATGACGGCGTGGCTCGTGGGCGTCGTGCGGCGCGCGGAGGGCCCCCACGCGCTCACCGAGCGGCTCGTGGCGCACGCGCTGACGCTGCGCGCGCTCGCCGACGCGACGGCCGAAGCGGCCGCGACGCACGTGGCCCTCGCGGGGAGCGTCGCCAACCTCGAGGGCCTCTTCGGCGCGCTCGACGCGTGGATGGCGCAGGCGCCCGCCGCGCCACGCGACGCCTGGGAGCGCGACCGACGCATTCTCACCGTGGCGCGCAGCGCCCGCGAGCAGCGCCGCGTGCGCGCGTGGGAGCGCGTGCGCGAGGCGGTGCAGGTCGCGCGCGAAGGGTGAGACGCTCGCGCCGATGCGCCCCTCGATGCTCCGCGG
>CAISKJ010000394.1 GCA_903885885.1 uncultured delta proteobacterium | reverse complement strand
TTCAGGCGCGTTTTCGATCTCCGCGTTGCCGTGGGGTTTGCAACCCGCGGCAACCAGCGAGTACCAAGAACATCACGAAATCACGACGATTTAGATGCGCTCGCCCTACCCGGTCGGGTGAACCGCTTCACCCGGTCGGGTGAACCGCTTTACCCGGTCGGGTGAACCGAAGGCGTCCACGCTCCCGCGATCGCCGCGGGAGAGGGCAGCGGCTGAGGGCTACGCCTCGACGCGCGCGAGCACGGCGGCCACGGTGAGCCCGTACTTCTCCGCGAGCACGGGCGCCGGTGCGCTCGCGCCGAAGCGGTCGACGCCGATGCACACGCCGTCGGCGCCCACCCACGCGCGCCACAGGTCGGTGCGCCCCGCCTCGATCGACACGCGGCGGCCCTTCGCCGGCAGCACCGACGCGCGGTACTCGGCCGACTGCGCCTCGAACACCTCCATGCACGGCACCGACACCACGCGCACGCGCTTGCCCTTCGCCGTGAGGGCCTTCGCGGCCTCGACCGCGAGGCCCACCTCGCTGCCCGTGGCGAGAAACACCACATCGGCCTCGTCGCCCGCTTCGCGCTCGAGCACGTAGGCGCCGCGGCCCGCGTCTTCGACGGTGTGGGGCGCGAGCGCGTCGACCTTCTGCCGCGAGAAGATGAGCTCCGTGGGGCCGTTGCGGCGCGCGCAGGCCGAGGCCCACGCCGCGGCGCACTCGATCGCGCTCGCGGGGCGCCACACGTGCACGTTGGGAATGATCCGCAGCGCGCTCACGTGCTCCACCGACTGGTGCGTGGGCCCGTCTTCGCCGAGAAAGATCGAGTCGTGGGTGAAGACGTGAATCGCCGGAATCTCGCTGAGCGCGGCGAGCCGAATGGCCGGGCGCATGTAATCGCTGAAGGTGAGAAACGTGGCGGTGTACGGCACGAACATGCCGTAGAGGGCCAGGCCGTTGGCGAGCGCGCCCAACGCGTGCTCGCGGATGCCGAAGCGCAGGTAGCGACCCACGAACTGCCCGCGCAGCACCTTGGGCGAGTCTTTGATGGCCGTCGTCGTCGAGCCGCCGAGGTCGGCGTCGCCGCCCCCGAGCGAGGGCATCAGCGCCGCGGCCTTCTGCATGATGGCGCCCGCGAGCGAGCGCGTGGCGTCGGTCGCCGCGGGGGCCACGGCCGCGAGCTGCGCGGCGAGGTCGGCGGGCACCGTGCGGTCGCGCAGGGCGCGGTAGAGCTCAGCCTTGTCGGCGTTGGCGGCGAGCCACTGCGCCTCGTGCGCCTTCCACGCGTCGTGCTCGGCGGTGAGCGTCTCGGCGCGCGCGGCGAAGAGGGCGCGCACCTCGTCGGGCACGTAGAAGGTCTTGTCTTCGGGCCACCCCGCGGCGCGCTTCGCGCCGAGCGTCTCGTTGGCGCCGAGGGGCTCGCCGTGGGCCTTGCTCGAGCCGCTCTTGGTCGGCGCCCCGTGGCCGATCACGGTGCGCGCGCAGATGAGCACGGGCTTGCCCGTGCCGGCCACGGCGGTGTCGTACGCGGCGGTAATCTGCGCGGCGTCGTGACCGTCGACGTGCATCACCGTCCAGCCGTAGGCCTCGAAGCGCTTGCCGACGTCTTCGCTCATCGACTCGTCGAGGGGGCCGTCGAGGGTCACCTTGTTGTCGTCGTAGACGAAGATGAGGTTGTCGAGCGCGAGGTGGCCCGCGATCGAGGCGGCCTCGTGGGTGATGCCCTCCTGCACGTCGCCGTCGGTCACCAGGGCCCAGATGCGGTGCTTGAAGAGACCGGGGAAGCGCGCGTCGGCCATCTTGGCCGCGAGGGCCATGCCCACGCCGTTGGCGAAGCCCTGACCGAGCGGACCGGTGGTCACCTCGACGCCCGGCGTAAGGTGCACCTCGGGGTGCCCCGGGGTCTTCGAACCCCACTGGCGAAAGCGTTTGATCTCGTCGAGCGAGAGGTCATACCCGCTGAGGTGGAGGAGCGAGTAGAGCAGCATCGAGCCGTGGCCGCCCGAGAGCACGAAGCGGTCGCGGTCGGCCCAGTGCGGGTCGCGCGGGTCGTGCTTGAGGTACCGCGACCAGAGGATGAACGTGAAGTCGGCCGCCCCCATCGGGAGCCCCGGGTGCCCGCTCTTCGCGGCCTCGATCGCGTCGATCGAGAGGAACTTGATGGTGTCGACGGCGAGCTTGTGGAGCCCTTCGGGCGCGGGCGGAGCGGGCGTGAACACGGCGGCGATTCCTCGTGCGTTTTTGATGGGGTGAGCGAAGCAGGGCGGCGGCGCCCGAGTGGGTACTCCAGGTGCCGCCGTGAGCGCAACGTCCCGACGCCGCGGGTGTAGTCTCCGCCCCCGCCATGCGAAGCCCGTGCGCCCTCGTTCCCGTCGTGCTCGTCGCGCTCAGCGCGTGCGAGAGCGACCCGCCGCCGCCGACCAACACCCCGCGCACCGACGCGTCCCTCGACGCCGCCCTCGACGCGGCGCCCGACGCGGCGCCCGTCGATGTCGCGCCCAAGGTCGACGTGCCCGCGGACTACACCCGTCCCCCCGCCGTCGCGCGCACGCTCACCGAGGCCGAGCTCGCGCCGCGCCGTCGGTCGTGCGGATTCACAGCGGGCGCCTGGCCCGCCGAGACGCTCGGCCGCGAGGTGCCCGTGGGCGACGCCATCCCCATCGAGCACGTGCTCGTCGTGATGATGGAGAACCGATCGTTCGACCACTACTTCTCGCAGCTGCGCCTGCGCGGCGTGAGCGACGTCGACGTGCCCGCCGAGGGCTGGTCGAACCCCCGCGCCGACGGCACCCCCGTCCCCCGCTACCACGAGACGGTGCCCTGCACGCGCGACGTCAACCATGGCTGGACGGGCGCGTTTCGCCAGTGGAACGGCGGCGCCAACGACGGCTTCGTGACCACCAACGACCCCATGGGCGAGCGCGCCATGGGCTACTTCGACGAGAGCGACATCCCGTTCTACTACGGCCTCGCGCGCACCTTCGCGATGGGCGACCGGTACTTCTCGTCGGTGATGGGGCCCACCTTTCCCAACCGCTTCTTCATGCTCGCGGCCACGTCCTTCGGGTTCACGTACAACTCGCCGTACGGCGGCGACACGGGCGACGCGCCCGCGATGCACCTGCTCCGTCGCCTCGACGAGGCGGGCTACGAGTGGCGCGACTACGCGGGCGACCTGCGGCTCACGGCGCTCTTCCCCTGGTACGGCATCGTGCGGCCCGAGACGCGCGCGCACTACCGCTCGCACGCCGACCTCATGGCCGACCTCGCGTCCGGCGACCTCCCGCCCTTCGCGTTCATCGAGCCGCGCTACCAGGGCGACGGGAGCGTCCGGCAAGACGAGCACCCGCCCGGCACCCCGCAGGCCGGCGAGCGCTTCGTCGAGGGCGTCGTGCGGGGCCTCATGGCCTCGCCCGCGTGGCGCTCGAGCGCGCTCTTCCTCGTGTACGACGAGCACGGCGGCTTCGCCGACCACGTGTCCCCGCCCGAGGCCTGCGCGCCCGACGCGCACGCGCCCTTCGACTCCGCGATGCGCCCCGTCGCCCAGGGCGGCTTCCGGCGCCTCGGGTTTCGCGTGCCCTTCGTCGTCGTGTCGCCCTACGCGCGCCGCGGGTTCGTGTCGCACACGGTGTACGACCACACGAGCGTCGTTCGCTTCGTCGAGGCGCGCTTCGGCCTCGCGGCGATGACGGGCCGCGACGCCAACGCCAACGCCCCGATGGAGATGTTCGACTTCGAGAACCCGCCCTTCATGACGCCGCCGACGCTCCCCGCCGGGGGCTACAACACCGACGCGCAGACCCGCTGCGGCGTGCTCTTCCCCGCGTCGGGCGGGCTGTAAGACCGTCTGTTGCGAGGGGCTCCCGCGAGGCGCTACGCTCCGCGGCCTTCATGGCGACGATCGAGTACGAACCCGTCATCGGCCTCGAGGTGCACGCGCAGCTCCGCACGCGCACCAAGGTCTTCTGCCGCTGCCCCGCGGCCTTCGGCGCGCCCCCCAACACGCACGTGTGCCCCACGTGCCTCGGGCTCCCCGGCGCGCTCCCCGCGCTCAACCGCGAGGCCGTGGCCATGGCGGTGCGCGCGGGCCTCGCGCTCGGCTGCACCATTCGCCGCGTGAGCCGCTTCGCCCGCAAGAACTACTTCTACCCCGACCTCCCCAAGGGCTATCAAATAAGCCAGTTCGACGAGCCCCTCTGCGAAGACGGGTCGCTCGACGTCCCCATGCCCGACGGCACCACGCGCACCGTCGGCATCGAGCGCGCCCACATGGAAGAAGACGCGGGCAAGAACATCCACGGCGGCGTCGCGTCGCAGGGCCTCTCGCTCGTCGACCTCAACCGCGCGGGCGTACCCCTGTTGGAGATCGTGGGGAGGCCCGACATCCGCTCCGCCGTCGAGGCCGCCGAGTACCTGCGGCAGCTGCGCGCGGCGCTCATGTTCGTGGGCGTGAACGACGGCAACCTCGAGGCGGGCTCCTTCCGATGCGACGCCAACGTGTCGGTGCGACCCCGCGGGAGCAGCGCCTTCGGCACGCGCGTCGAGATCAAGAACATCAACTCGTTTCGCTTCGTGCAGAGGGCCATCGAGTGGGAGGTGGCCCACCAGGTCGCGACGGTCTCCGCGGGCGGTCGCGTCGCGCAGGTGACCAAGACGTGGGACGACGTCGAGGGCCGCTGCAACGTGCTCCGTAAAAAAGAGGGCAGCGACGACTACCGCTACTTCGCCGAGCCCGACCTCCCGCCCCTCACCGTGAGCGACGCCTTCGTCGACGCGGTGCGCGCGGCGCCCCAGAGCCTCCCCGCGGCGCGCCGCGCGCGGTACACGCGCGACCTCGGGCTCAGCGACAACGACGCGAAGGTGCTCACCGAGCACCCCGCCCTCGCGGGCTTCTTCGAAGCCCTCGCCGACCGCACCGGCGACCCCAAGCGCGCCGCCAACTGGGTCTGCAACGCCGTAAAAACAGGCTTCGCGAGTGACGGCCTCGACGCGACATTCCCTGTCACACTCGAGCAGATGGCGGGCCTCTTCGCGCGCATGGACGACGGCACCCTCTCGGGCAAGCTCGCCAAGGACGTGTACGCCCAGCTCGCGGGCACGGGCGACACGGTCGACGCCGTCATCGCGCGCAACGGGTGGCGCGTGGTCACCGACGCGAGCGCCATCGAGGCCGAGTGTCGGGCCGTGCTCGACGCCAACCCCCGGCAGGTGGCCGCGTACCGCGGCGGCAAGCGCGCGCTCCTGGGGTTCTTCAAGGGCGAGGTGATGAAGCGCACGGGCGGCCGCGCCGACCCGAAGGTGCTCGACGCCGTGATCGCAGCGCTCCTCGACGCATAGACCGGGAGAAGCACCCCCAAGGGCCCCATCGGAAGGCGCCGCGAGCAAGGGCACTTCGCAAGCGTCGCTACGGCTCCGCGGCGGCGCCGAGCACCTCGTCGACGGGCCCCACCGCGGCCACGCGCCCGCCCCGCACGAGCACCGCGCGATCGCCCACGGCGCGCGC
>CAISKJ010000393.1 GCA_903885885.1 uncultured delta proteobacterium | reverse complement strand
CCCCGAAGAAGGCACGTTGAAAGGGCTGGCCTCCTTGATCTGCGCGGCCGTCACGGCCGTCTTGCCGCGAATCTCCGCGCTGTTGCGCCGCAGGAGCGCCGCGAGATCGATGCAGTCTTGCACCGTGTCGAACCACCCGCGCCCCACGCGAATGGCCGCCACCTCCTTCGCGTCGAGCGCCCCCGCATCGACGAGCGCGTCGCAGGCCCGCAGGAGGGTGCGCCGGATGCCCGAGGCGCGCACCAGCCTCGTGCGTAGGTCCGAGCGCTTCACCACCACCTGCTCGGCGCGACGCGTCGCAAACGCCAGCGCCATCGCCGCCTCGGTCGTCGCGGCCACCTTCACAAACGACACCTTCGGCGCCTCCTTGTCGCCCTCGAAGCACCCGCGCTCGGCCATCACGGCCTCGACGCCCAGGCGGGCGTTGTGCATCGCGAGCACGGCGCTCCCCTTGAAGCTCACCACGGCGCGCGCGTCGATCGCCTCGGCCTCGGCGCGGCACGCCTCGTAGCTCCGCTCGCCCTCGACGAGCGCCTCGGGCGCCTCGTCGTCGCCGCCCTCGTCGGGCTGCTGCTCCACCGCCGCCTCGGGCCGCACGGCCCCATCGCTCGCGCCCCGCGCGCTCCGAGCGCCGGGCTTCTTCTTCTTCGCAGAGTCCACCATCGGTGCACCCCCTCTGTGATGTGCCGCGGCACCATCGCCCCGACACTCGCGATGAACGGACCGCTCCGCGCCGCCCTCAAGCTCGGCCTTGGTCGAATCCGAACGCGCCCCGCGAAGGCTCGACCCTTCGCGCGGTCTATCCGGCACCGACGCGGCCATCGCTCGACCCTTCGCGCCGTCTATCCCGCACAGACGCAGCCATCGCTCGACCCATCACCGCGTCTGTCCCGCACAGACGCAGCCATCGCTCGACCCATCACCGCGTCTGTCCCGCACAGGCACGACCCTCGCTCGACCGATGCGCCCTCTATGGGTGGATAGACGACGAAGGCTCGACCCTTCCGCGTCTATCCCCCGTGCACGGCCCCAATACTCGGTCAAGACAGCGAAATCGCGCAGGCCTCGGCTGTCTCTCGGGGGCGCTGGCACTATCCTCGTGCGCAGTGACCTCCGCCGGAACGACGCTCCGCCTCGCCTCGCCGCGACTCTCCATTCGGCGCCACGCGCTCGCGGCGCGCGCCACGGTGGCCTCGCTGGGGGTGTTCGTCGGAGGCATCGCGCTGGGGGTGCTGCTCTCGGCGCTCACGGCGACGATCGTCCCGACGGTGGCGCTCACCGTGGCGCTGCTGGTGTACGCGCGCTACGTCGCGGGCGGCGGACGTGCCGAGGCGGGCGTGCTCGAGGTCTCGTCGCACGCGCTGGTGGTCGAGCGGCCGCGCTCGCGGGTCTCCGTGGCGGGCAGCGATGTCACCGCGGGCTGGGTGGTGCCCGGTCTCCAGGGAGCCTCGGTAGAGTTTCTGCGCGCCAACGGCGACGTGATCACCGGCGAACTGGCCTCGATCGAAGACGGCCACGCGGCCCTCTCTGCTGCGGGCATCAACGCGCGCAAGCGGGCCGTTCGGGTGCTCCTCGGCGGCCGTTGGGACGGCCTCGGCTACGGCCTCGCCACGGTGCTCTTCGTGCTGCTGCAGGGCGCGCCGATGTTTCTCCTGTTCGCCATTCTCACGCACCTCGATGGGACTGCCACGGCGGCCCTCGGGGCGGGGCTGCTCACCGTGGCGTGCCTCCTCGGGGCGCGCATCCTGGGGCCCGCCGAGGTCACCGTCGGCGCCGACGGAGTGTCTTGGAAGCGCGGCTTCTCCAACGGCTTCGTGCCGTACCGCGAGCTGGCCTCCGTCGACACGTGGCACGGCAACGACATCGTGCTGCGCAAGCGCGCGGGCTCGATGGTGCTCATCACGCACTCGCGCCGCGACCTCGGTCGCACGGCGGGCCTCGTCGACCTCATTCGCGGTGCGATGGCGCGCGCCGCGGGGAGCTCGTACGCGCCCCTCGAGATGCTCGACCGCGGCGGCCGACCGCTCGCCGAGTGGCGCGCCGCGCTGCAGGCGCTCGCCGCGGGCGGGGCGTACCGCGCGGTGGGGCTCACCCGCGACGACCTGGCCCGCGCGCTGGGCGACCCCGACGCGACGCCCGAGCGGCGCATGGGCGCGGCGCTGGCGCTCGTAACAACGGGCGACCCCGACGACCGCACGCGCGTCCGCGTGGCGGCCGAGGCGTGCGCGAGCGAGACGCTGCGCGAAGCACTGGAGGGCATCGCGCGCGACGAGGTCGACGAGTCGACGGTGGCGCGGGCCGCGCGCAAGGGGTGACGCGCGCGCTGCGACTACAGTAGGCTCCGCGCGGTCACGAGTCGGAGGCCGCGGTGATGTCGTTCAACGGAGTGAAGGTGTTCTCGGCCACGACGGCGAACGATCGTGAGGCCCTGGGCGCCCGCGTCACGCGGTGGATGCGCGACAACCCCGAAGCGAGCGTGGTCGACCGGGTCGTCACGCAGTCGAGCGACGACGCCTACCACTGCATCACGATCACCCTCTTCTATCGCGACCCGAGGCTCGACGCGCACTGACGGCGGGTGTCGTCTTTTTGAGGGAACCGCGCGGGCCGAGCCCTGTCGTACCCCGCAGACCGCACGACGCAAGGGAGCGTCGGCGGCCCGTGAGGTTCACCGCCATGACGACGCCCCGCACCGCCCAACCCGCCTTCACCCTCTCCGCTCCGGTGGCCGAGACCGAGGCGGTCTACCAGCTCGTCAAGCGCAGCGCGCTCAACCCGTCCGACGTCGAAGACACGTCGGCGAACGCGGTCGAGATCACCGTGCTGTGGGAGCGCTCGGTG
>CAISKJ010000392.1 GCA_903885885.1 uncultured delta proteobacterium | reverse complement strand
TGATTGCGCCGGGCGCGCGCGACGAGGAGCAGCCCCTCGGCGGCGGCCGTGTGGTGCGCCTGCGCGGCCCCGCGATGCCCTACGACCCGAGCTACCACGCGCTCTGGAACCCGCGCGCCATTCGTCGCGCCGTCGAGCGCGAGGCCCCCGACGTGCTCGAGGCCTCGTCGCCCTACGTGGCTGCTCTGGTGGCCACGCAGGTTCGATCGAATGCGCTGCGTTCTCTGGTGATCCATTCCGACTTCATCGACACCTATGCACGCCCCGTGCTCTCACGTGCCCTCGGCGCCCGCGCGGCCGACGTCGCGCTCGCACCCCCGTGGGCCGCGCTGCGTGCGCTCACGGCGCGCTTCGACGTGACCGTGTGTTCGGGGCAGTGGCTCGCCGACAAGCTCCGCGCACACGGCTGTCACCGCGTCGCGTGTGTGCCCTTCGGCATTCGCCACGACGAGTTCAACCCCGCGCTTCGTGACCTCGCGCTGCGCGATGCGCTCCTCGGCGCGCTGCGCGGGCGCTCCGATGCGGCGCTCGTCGCGGTGGTCGGTCGCCTCGCCGTCGAGAAGCGAATCCCGCTTGTTTTCAAGGCGCTTGCGGAGGTGCAGCGGCAGCGTCCGGTGGCCGTCGTGGTGCTCGGCGACGGGCCCGAGCGCCCGCGTCTCGAGGCCCTCGCGCGGTCACTCGGGCTTTTCGTCAACTTTCGCGGCTTCGTCACCGACCGTCGCACGTACGCCGCGACGCTCGCGAGCGCCGACGCGCTCGTTCACGGCTGCGCGTGCGAGACCTTCGGCTTCTCGGTGGCCGAGGCCCTCGCGTCGGGCGTGCCCGTGGTGGTGCCCGACGCGGGCGGCGCGGGGGAGCTCGCCGACCCCGACGCCTCGGAGCGTTATCGCCCCGACGCCACCCCGGTGGAAGTTTCGGTAGCCACCCTGCGGCTACTCGGTCGGCCACGCGAAGCGCTCTGCGCGGCTGCCGTCCGCGCGGCCTCTCGCGTTCGCCCCGCGCACGAGCACTTCGACGCGCTCTTCGCCCTCTATGCGTCTTGTTTGCAGGAGAAGGCGCGATGATCCACGTGTCGATTCACGACGTGTCGCCGCGCTGGCGCGACGAGGTCGAGACCGCACTCGGCTGGTGCCACGAGGTCGGCGTGAAGCCCGGGCTCCTCGTGGTGCCCGAGTTTCACCGTCGCTTTCCGCTCGCCGCCGACGGCGCCTATTGCGATCGGCTGCGCGCGCTCGCCGCCGATGGGCACGAGGTGTTTCTGCACGGGTATCACCACCTGTCGCCGTCGGGCGCGGGTGTCGGCCACTTCGTTGCGCAGCGCGTGGTCTCCGCGGGCGAGGCCGAGTTCGCCGCCTACGACGCGCCGGCGGGCGAGGCCCTCCTCGATCGGGGCCTCGCGCTCTTTCGCGCGCTGAAGCTCCCCGTGCATGGCTTCGTGCCGCCCGCGTGGGCGCGGCGCGCGTGGCTCATTCCGGCGCTGCGCGCGCGCGGCATCGACTACGTCGAAGATCAGCTCTTCGCGTATCGCCCGGTGCGCGGCGACAGGGCGTTCAGGCCCGCGATCAACTACGCGAGTCGCACGCTGGGGCGCCGCGTGTCGAGCGTCGCGTACGCGCGCCTCGCGCGAGGGTGGCACCGCGCGGGCCTCGGCGTGCGCATCGCCATTCACCCGGCGGACCTGCACCACCCGTGGCTCGTCGACGAGACGCGCGCGCTGCTCGCTTGGGCGAAGGGGCGCACGACCGACACGGTGGCTTCGCTCTTCTGAGCGCTACATGGCTTCGAAGCCGGGCAGCGCGTCGTAGGGGTCGTCGTCGTCGAGGAGCTCGTCGGGCCGCGGGAGGTCTTCGGGGTCTGCGTCGTCGGCCTCTTCGGCCGCGATCATTCCGTCGAACGACGAGAGGTCGCGCACGGTGTCGTCGTCGTC
>CAISKJ010000391.1 GCA_903885885.1 uncultured delta proteobacterium | reverse complement strand
TCGTGGGACCGCTTCGAAGACGGCACCAACCTCCGCGGGTGGCTGCACCGCATCCTGGTGAACGGCTTCATCTCGCAGTACCGGCGCAAGAAGCGCGAGCGTCGCGCGCTCGACATCGAGGCCGACCCCGGGCGTCGCGACATGCTCCTCACGACGGCGCAGCAGTCGCTCGAGGAGCCCGACGGCGGCGTGCGCTACACGGGCCTCGGCCGCACGCTGCGCGACGCGCTCGACGCGCTCCCCGACGAGTTTCGCCAGGTGATCGTGATGGCCGACCTCTGCGAGATGTC
The DNA here is from genome assembly GCA_903885885.1 of uncultured delta proteobacterium. Classification (GTDB taxonomy): domain Bacteria; phylum Myxococcota_A; class Polyangia; order Polyangiales; genus CAISKJ01. The sequence goes on along the minus strand of CAISKJ010000391.1, from coordinate 8,725 downwards.
GTACCGCGAGATCGCCGATCAGCTCGGGTGCCCGATGGGGACGGTCATGTCACGGCTGCACCGGGCGCGGCGCGCCGTGGCCGCGCGGGTCACGATCGAGGCGCCCGAAGAGGTGCCTGCAGTGCGGGCCGCGGCGGCTTAGGGGTCGGAAGGGGGGTCAGGGAGCGCTCAGACCGCGATGCGGTTGGCGGGGTGCGCGCTGGCCGCGAGCGTTGTGGTGATGCCGCTCGAGGTGGCGGTCGAGCCGAGGCGGGCGCCAGACATGTTGTGCAGTCGCGCGGAGCTGAGCATGTCGTCGCAGAGCGTGGCGAAGTCGATGCCCGCGCCCGCGGCGATCTTGGGGAGGAGCGAGGTCGGGGTCATGCCGGGGAGGGTGTTCACCTCGAGCACGTACTCGTTCTCGCCTTCGGTCACGAGGAGGTTCACGCGCGTGGCGCCCGAGCAGCCGAGGGCGTGGTGGGCGCGCTCGGCGAGGCGCAGCACGCCCTGGTAGCGCGTGGGCGCGAGGCGCGCGGGAAAGAAGTACTCGGCCATGCCCTTCTGGGTCTTGGCCTGGTAGTCGAAGAAGGGGCGGCGGGGCACGATCTCGATGGCGCCGAGCACGCGGCCATCAACGATGCCCACGTGCACCTCCTTGCCCTTCACGAAGCGCTCGACGAGCACGCCGTCGTCGTGACGGAGCGCGTTGTCGATGGCCACGCGGAGCTCGCCCATGTCGTTGGCGCGCGCCACGCCGATGGAGCTGCCCTCGCGGCGCGGCTTGACCATCACGGGGAAGCCGAAGGAGCCGTGGCGCTCCTCGAGCTCGGAGTTCGAGAGGTCGCCGGTGATGTCGTAGTAGGGCGGCGTCGGCACGTTGTGGAGGCGGAAGAGTTCCTTCGCCTTGAGCTTGTCCATCGCGAGGGCGCTCGCCATCACGCCGGAGCCCGTGTACGGGATGCCGAGCCACTCGAGGAGCCCCTGGATGCAGCCGTCCTCGCCGTAGCGGCCGTGGAGCGCGAGAAAGGCCACGTCGATGGGCGTGCGGCGCAGCACCAGGTCGACGTCGCGGTCGACCGCGATCGGAATGGCGTCGTGCCCGCGGCTCCGAAGGGCCTGCACGATCGCCTCGCCCGAACGAAGCGAGACCTCACGCTCCGCAGAGATTCCCCCGAGCAGCACTCCGACACGCGCCATGGTGATCCGTCTCCTTCCAATCGCCGCCGCGCCCGCTTGCGGGGCGCCATCTCATCTGGTGGTTGGCATCGCAGCGCGCGTACCAACATCAAACTTCGCAAAATCCAGCCCTCGCGACACTTCGCCGCGCGCCGTGGTGTGGCCACGACGCCGCGCGGGGCGCGTCCACGGTCCCTCGCAGGAACCCCGTGTGAGCGGTCCGGTAACAGCTACCGCGAGGGCCGGTCAAGAAAACGACCGACACGGCGCGGGCACCTTCTTGTCACAGGTCTGCGGGGTGCTCGCCCGCCGCGCCGGTGCGAAGAAATCAGCGCACAAAAGTGGACCGTTTTTGTCGCTTGCCGTACGCGCGCACGCTGCGTTAGCTTGCGCTCCCAACGTCGGTCGATTTCGCTGCGAGGCCAGTGTTTCGACAAGACGACGGCGTCTCCGCGGGGGCTCGCAAGATGCGTGGAGCGAGCCGCCGGGGCGACGCCGACCACTCCCTCAGGTGCATCGGAGTACGCAAGGCGATGAGCGCAGACAAGGTCCGCAGGCTTCTCAGTTCTCTGCTCGACGACCCGGAGAACGAGAAGGCATGGATCACCCTCGAGGAGAGCGCGATTGGGGGTGAGCTCGCTGGGCTCGGCGCCGAGCTTCCGCAGATGCTCGCCGACGTGCGAAGGCAGATGTCCGACCGCGGCGAGGCCGAGGCCGTGCAGCGCATGCTCGACGTCGAGGAGGTGATCGCCCCCGACCGCGACGCGAAGGTGCCGCTGCTCCGCGAGCGCGCCCGCGTTCTCGAGGAGGAGCTGCTCGACGACAAGGCCGCGCTCGCCGCGACGGAGGCGCTCCTCGCGCTGGTGTCCGACCCCGAGGTGGCCGAGGCGCGCGAGCGCCTGCTGTCGAAGAAGGCCCGGTGGAAGGAGATCGTCGCGGCCTACAAGCGCCACGCCGAGAACGACACCACGGACCCGTCGCTCATCGCGTCGCACCTCGCGAGCGCTGCGGGCATCGTGCTGCAGTACAAGGGCAAGGGCCGCGACCGCGAGGCCGACCAGCTCTTCGAATCGGCCCTCGCCGTCGACCCGGGCAACCTCCGCGCGGTCCAGCTCTATGAGCGCGTGCTCCGTCGTCGCGGCAACCGGTGGGACGACCTCGCGGCCCACCTCGAGCGCGGCGCCGACGCCGTCACCGACGACGCCGCACGCGTGAGCCTCCTGTTTCGCGCAGCCCGCACGCAGGCCGCGCGCCGCAGCGACATCCCCGCCGCCGAGCGCCTCTACCGCAAGGTGCTCGCCATCGAGCCGGGCAACGTCGAGGCGACCCGCTTCGTCGTCGCGATTCTCACCGACCGCGAGCGGTGGGACGACCTCGCGGCCTTCTACGAGTCGCAGCTTCGCGCGACGCCCGACAACGCGCGCGACGTGGGCCTCCTCGTGCAGGCCGGCATGACGCACTGGCGCACGCGCAACGACCCCACCTCGGCCGCGCCCCACTTCGCGCGTCTGCGCGAGTTCGTGCCCGAGCACATGGCCGCGCACAACTTCTTCCAGGAGTTCGGCGGCTCCGTCGCGACGCCCGCCGCGAGCGACGACGAAGACGTGAGCGTCGAGGCCGAGGTCGAGTTCGACACCGCCGGCCTCGAAGAGATCGACGACGTCGGCTTCGACGACGAGTACGACGACGCTGCGCCCGTCGAGAGCGCCGCGGCGCCCGTCGACACGGTCAAGAGCGACCCGCAACCTGCCGCTGGCGGTGTTGTGCGCGTGGTCCGCGCGGTCGTGCTCGGTGCCGGTGAGCAGCGCCACCTGCCCGAGACCTCGCAGGACGTGTCCCGCGCGGAGCCCGCCGTCGAGGCGGCGACCGTCGAGGCGCCTGCCGCCGTGCTCGCGGCCTTCGATCCCGCGCCGCCGCGTGGGCAGGCGTCCGTGTTCCCCGTCGACGATCGCACGGTGGTTGATTCGCCCGCGATCGAGCGGCCCGCGCCCGTGCAGCAGCCCGTGGTGCAGGCGCCCGTCGCAGCGGTGGTCGAGGCCGTCGCGGCCTCTGCCGACCGCGCGTCCGATCCGATCGTCGAGGCCGGTCGCCCGTCGGCTGTGCAGGCCCCCGCGGCACGCGTGATCGGCGCGCGCACGTCGGCGGTTCCTGCCGAGCCCCGGCCGGCCACGCCGCCGCGCGTTGCCGCGACGCCTGGGTCGCGCCTCGTGCTTGCCATCGAGACGGCGCAGGCCGCCGAGGCGTCGGGCCAGATCGACAAGGCGATCGACGCGTGGAAGATGGTCGTTCGGCAAGACGCCGCGAACGTCGACGCCCGCGCCTCGCTCGTGCGGCTCTACACGGCCTCGGGCCGGTGGAACAACCTCGTCGAGCTGCTGCGGCAGGAGCTCGAGGCCCTCGGCGGCGCGCGCACTGGCGCCGATCCGGCCCACAAGGATCGCAAGCTCGAGATCCTGCGCGAGATGGCCGACATCTACCGCGACCGCCTGGGCCAGGAGCCCATGGTGGTGCAGACCTACAACTCGATCCTCGCGCTGGAGCCGGGCGACCGCTCGGCCCTCGTCGCGCTGGCCACGAGCTACGAGAAGCTCGGGCGCTTCACCGACGTGGTGAAGGTGCTCGACCAGCAGGCCGAGCACTCGGAAGACCCGGCTGAGAAGGTCGCGCTCCTCCGGCGCATCGCGCAGATCTGGCTCGACCGCTTCAACAACGTCAACAACGCGACGCGGCCGCTCGAGCAGATTCTGGCCATCACGCCGAACGACGCCGACGCGATCGCGCAGCTCAAGGACCTCTACGGTCGCCGCCGCGCGTGGCGTCAGCTCTTCGACGTGTCGCGCCGCGAGGCCGACTCCCTCGAAGGGCCCGCGAAGCGCGACGCGGTGGTCGAACTCGCGAAGATCGCCGCCGAGAAGCTCAGCTCGTCGGGCGAAGCGATCGCGCTCTGGCGCGAGGCGCTCGCGCTCGACCGCAACACGGTGGGCGCCCTCGACGCGCTCGAGAAGCTCACGGAGCGCGAGAAGGACTACGCGGGCCTCGCCGACGTCCTCGAGCGCCGCGTCGACGAGACCGCCGACGCCGAGCTCAAGGTCAGCCTGCTCATGAAGCTGGGCACGGTATACGGCGAGCGCATGAGCGACCCGTCGCGCAGCATCGAGGCGTGGCGCCGCGTGCTCGCGGTGAAGCCGGGCCACCCCAAGGCGATGCGCGTGCTTCGTGACGCGTACACGGCCGCCGAGGAGTGGGACACCCTCGAAGACCTCTACGCCTCGGCCAATGATTTCGAAGGCCTCGCCGACGTGCTCGGCGCGAGCGCCGACCGCGCGCAGAGCGACGCGACGCGGGTGGCCCTGTCGTTCCGCGCGGCGCGGATCTTCGAGGAGCGCCTTGCGCAGCCCGAGCGCGCGTTCCGCAGCTACGAGCGCGTGCTCTCCGTCGAGGCGAAGAACCTCCGCGCCGCCTCGGCGCTCGTCCCGATCTACCTCAAGGAAGAGAAGTGGTCGCGCCTGTCGCACCTCTTCGAGGTGCTCCTCGACGCCGTGCCCGCGGGCGATTACGTCGAGACGCTGTCGTACCTGCAGCGCCTGCGCGAACTCGCCGCCACGCGGCTCAACGACCGCCCCGGCGCGTTCCGCTGGGCCCTCCGCGCGTACCAGATTCGCCCCGAAGACGCCGAGCTCGAGGCCACGCTCGAGCGCAGCGCCGCCGACGCCGGGGCGTGGCGCGAGCTTGTCGAGACCTTCGACCTGCGCGCGACCGCCGTCACCGAGCCCGTCGAGATCGCGCGGCTTCGCGACAAGGCCGCGACCATCGAGGCCGATCGGCTCAACCTCATCGACAGCGCGATCGGGCGCTACAAGACCGCCCTCGCGGCCACGCCCGACGACGCGCACGTCATCGCCACGCTCGACCAGCTCCTGCGCCGCGCGGCCCGCTGGGCCGACCTGCGGGCGCTCTTCGACCACCGCATCGCACAGACCGAAGACGCCGAAGCGCGCCGCGGGCTTCTCTTCGAGGTGGCCCACCTCGAAGAGGCGCAGCTCGACGACGCCGACGCGGCGAGCGGCCGCTTCCGTCGCATTCTCGACGAGCACCCTGGCAACGGCGAGGCCCTCGAGGCCCTCTCGCGGCTGTCGGAGTCGGCGGGCCGCTGGCCCGAGCTCGCGGTGCTCCTCGCGACGCGGCGCGATGTGGCCACCGGCGCCGAGCGCGCCGAACTGGCGTTCCGCCTGGGCGAGCTCAAGGCCCGCAGGCTCAGCGACATGGAGGGCGCCATCGCGTCGTTCCGTGAGGTGCTCGCGCTCGACGCGCATCACGCCGGCGCGCTGGGCGCGCTCGAGGCGATGCTCGACGAGGCCGCGTGGAAGGTCACTGCGGCGCGCATCCTCGAGCCCGAGTTCGAGGCCATCGGGCAGCACCGCAAGCTCGCGCAGGTGCTCCGCATTCTCCTCGACGCGACTACTGATCGCGACGAGCGCCGCGCCCTCGGCCTGCGCCTCGCGCGGGTCTACGGCGAGCGGCTCGACGAGCCGCGCAACGGCTTCGACCTCCTTCGCAAGCTCCTCGGCGAGCAGCCCGAGAGCGAAGACTTCGCAGACACCCTCGCCGAGTTTGCCGCCGTGGGCGGGTGGAACCAGGAGCTGGCCGAGGCGCTGGCCGCCATCGTCGACCGCGACGGCGTCGACGCGGTCGTGCGCGTGCAGCTCGCGCGCCGCACCGCGGCGGTCTACGACGAGCGCCACGGCGACGCTGCTGCGGCCGAGCGCTTCCACCGCCTCGTACTCGACGCGGGCGGCCTCGACCTGCACGCCTTCTCGTCGCTCATGCGGTTCTACCAGGACCGCGAGCGCTGGGCCGACCTCCGCGCCCTCTACGCCGTGTGGGTCTCCCGCACGCCCGATGCCGCCGCGCGCGTCGAGCTCCTCCACGAGGAGGCGCTCATGCTCGAGGAGATCCTCGACCAGGCCTCCGACGCGGCCGACGTGTACCGCCGCGTGCTCGCCCTCGACGAGGCCAACGCCGAGGCGTTCCGCGCGCTCGACCGGCTCTACACCCGCCTCTCGCGCTGGCAGGACCTCGCCGAGCTCTTCACGCATCGGCTCGAACGCTCGGGCATCGACGACGGCGAGGGCATCGAGCTCCTCTTCCGTCGCGGCGAGGTGCGCGAGCAGCACCTCAACGACCCCGATGCGGCCCTGCGCGACTACGAGCAGGTCGTCCTCCGCGCCCCCACGCACGGGGGCGCGCGTGCGGGCCTCGAGCGCCTCCTCGCGGTGCCGTCGCTGCGCCTCCACGCGGGCTCGGTGCTCGAGCCCCTCTACGAATCCGACGGCGACGCGAGCGCGTCGAGCCTCGTGCGCATGCTCCTCGTGCGCCTCGAGGGTACGGCCAGCGCCGAGGGCCGCGCCGAGCTCCATCGTCGCGTCTCCGAGCTGCGCGAGCTTGTGCTCGACGACGACGCGGGATCGTTCGAAGCCATGCAGCACGCGGTGCTCGCCGAGCCGACGAGCGAGGTGCTTCGCAGCGAGCTCCTGCGCCTCTCGATCGTCGCGAACCGCGACGCCGCCGCGGCCGACACGCTCGAGCGCGCCGTGGGCGACGAGCGCGCGACGAGCGTCCGCGTCTCGCTCCTGCAAGACCTCGCGGCCCTCTACGACGAACGCCTCACCGACCACGAGAAGGCCGAGCGCACCTACCGTCGCCTCCTCGAGGCGGCGGGCGACGACACCGAGGTGATCACCCGTGCGGCGATCGCGCTCGAGCGCCTCTATCGCGGGCTTCAGAACGCGCACGGCCTCGTCGACGCGCTCGAGCTCCGCGCGCGCCACGAGGGCGACCCCACCCTGCGCCGCTCCCTCTACGCGCAGGCCGGCGAGATCCGCGAAGACGAGCTCCACGACGCGCCCGGCGCCATCGCGGCGCAGCGCGCTCGCCTCGAGATCGAGCCCACCGACCGCGAAGCCCTCGCGGCCCTCACGCGGCTCTACGAGAAGACGGCCGCGTGGCCCGATCTCGTCGCGACGCTGCGCCGCGACACCGAGCTCGCCTCCGATGGCGACGAGCAGAAGTTGCTCCAGGTGCGCGCCGCCCGCGTGATGGAAGAGCGCATCGGCGACGTGCCCGGCGCCATCGCCCTCTACTCCGAGATTCTCAACAGCTACGGCCCCGACCGCGCGATCCACGCCTCGCTCGCGCGGCTCTACGAGGTGAGCGACGCGTGGACCGAGCTCCTCGGCGTGCTCGAGCAGGACCTCGCGGTCGCCGCCGATCACGGCGATCGACTCGGGCTCATCGTGCGCATCGCCGAGCTCCGCCGCACCAAGACCAACGAGCTCGCGCGCGCGGTCGAGGGGTACAAAGAAGCGCTCGACATCGATGCTTCGCAGCCCGTCGCGCGCGCCGCGCTCGAGTCCCTCCTCGACGCGCAGGAGCGTGAAGTGCCCCTCGCGGCCGCCCGCGCACTCGACCCGGTGCTCCAGGCCGAACAGGCTTGGGAGAAGCTGGTCACTGTGCTCGAGCGCATCGCGAACGACACCGACGACGCCGACGAGCGCCGCCGCTCGCTCGCGCGCGCAGCAGACGTGTGCGAGATCGGCATGAACGAGCCCGGGCGCGCCTTCGGGTACGCCGCCCGCGAGCTGCGCGAGTCGCTCAACGAGCCCGACCTGCGCCCGCGGCTCGACCAGGTCGAGGCCCTCGCGCGCGGTTCGAAGCGCTTCGCTGACCTCGTACAGGTCCTCCGCGACGTGGCGCCCGACCTCCTCGACGCCGACCTGCAGCTCTCGGTGCTCATGAAGGTCGCCGAGCTCGCGCGCTACGCGCTGCCCGACCGTGCCCTCGCGCGCGCCTACTACGAGAAGGCCCTCGAGCAGCGGCCCGACTACACCCCGGCCCTCGACGCGCTCGAGACCCTCCACGAAGAGGCGAGCGAGTTCAATGAGCTCATCGCGGTGCTGCGTCGCAAGACCGAACTCGCGTCGAGCGACAACGAGCGCTGCGACCTCCTGCGCAAGCAGGCACGCATCTCGGAAGACGAGCTCAAGGACCGCCCCGCCGCCGCGCAGGCGCACGAGGCGATCATGGGGATGGGCTTCAACCGCGAGGCCGCCCTCGCGTTGGAGCGCATCTACTCGGCCGAGGGCCGCTGGCGCGACCTCGCCGACCTGCTCGAGAGCCAGCTCGCGATCCCCGAGGCCGACGCGGCGGACCTGCACTTCCGGCTCGGTCTGGTCGCGATGGATCACCTCGGCGACGCCGACCGCGCGCTCGAGCACTTCCGCGAGGTCCTCGACCGCTCGCCGGACCACGACCCCACGGTGGTGGCCCTCGAGGCGCTCGGTGCGAAGGAGGGCTTCGAGGCCCGCACCGCGGCGATGCTCGAGCCCATCTACCTGGCGCGTATGGACAGCCCCAAGCTCATTGGGGCGCTCGAGGCGCGCATCGGAGCGCGCCGCGCGCTCCACTTCCTCGCCGCGCGCGCGGGCCGCGCCGTCGAGGCGCTCACCCGGCCCGCCTTGGACCTTGACTACCTCCTGAGCCTTCGGGAGCCGCGCCGAGCGCCCATGCTCAC
>CAISKJ010000390.1 GCA_903885885.1 uncultured delta proteobacterium | reverse complement strand
TCGCCCCTACGATCGACACCAGCAGCAGGAGCGGAGCGCGGCGCGAGAGCTTCATCGACGGCAAATGTTCTTCGCAGCATTCCGGTGCGAATGGCAAGCGCGCAGCGAGGCTGCACCGATGACGCGGTCGTTTGCGGGTCGTCGGGCGGGTTTCAGTTGCCGAGGCGAAAGCGCGCGCCGGCCGTCACGGTGAAGGTCGTGACGCCGCCGTTGTCGCCCGGGGCGACGTCGAGCGCGAGGCCCGCCACGGCGGCCACCGTCGGGGTAATGTCGAACTGAGCGCGCGCGTAGGGCTCGATCCACGCGGTGGTGATCTGCGCCCCCGAGAGGCCCTGAAAGAGCCCGAGCACGGCGCCGCCCGTCGCGCGAAAGCGACCGCGGCCCGTCGAGGGAAACGTAAACTGCGCGCCCGCGCCGAGGCCCAGCGCGGTGGTCGGCGTCGTCATGAGCATCGCGGCCGCGACCACCTCGAGGCCCGACACCGCGCCGATCGCGTAGGCCCCTTCGACGCGGAGCACGAACGCGAGCGACGACGGCTCCGTCACCTGCCCCCCGGGGCGCACCATCGTAGGCGTGGCGCGCGTGTCCGACGCGAGGCCGCCGAGGTGCAGCTGCACGCCGATGGCGAAGGGCCCTCCCGCGGCGTAGGGGCGCAGCGGGTTGGCGGCTTCGAAAGCGCGCTGGCGCTCTTCTTCCGCGCGGCGGCGCTGCGCCTCGGCGTCGCGGCGCTGCTGCTCGGCGCGCTGGCGCTCCTCGGCGGCGCGGCGCTCGTCGGCCTCGCGGCGGCGACGCTCCTCTTCGGGGTCGACGGGCGCGGGCCCGAGCGCGGCCGGGTCGAAGAGCCGCTCGAGCATCGAGCGAACCGTGGCGCTGGCGGTGTCGCCGCCCACGTTCTCCTCGCGCGTCGCGGCGCGCGCGGTCGCGGCCTCGGTGATCGTGAGGGTGAGCACGTACTGCCCCGAGAGCGGGCGCACCGTGCCCGAGAGCACGTGCGTCGCGCGCAGGTTGCGGCCGAAGGTCGCCACGTTCTGCGCGTCGCGGGGGGCGTCGACGCCGAGCGCCATCATCACCGCCGCGCGCTCCGACACGGTCGCGCCGCGCGTGAGGAGCGCGTTGCGCACGACGGCCTCGGCGTCGCCGATGAGGTCTTGCGTCGCGTTGCCCGTGAAGGGCAAAACGGCCACCGTGACCTGCGCGGGGCCCGCGTTGGCGACGGGCTGCGCGAGGGCGGTCGAGGGCGCGACGACGAACGATCCCGCGAGGGCCGCGAGGGCGCACAGCGCGAGGGCCGCGCGCTTCAACCGAGCACCTCGCGGTCTTTGCCGGGGCCCTTGGGCGCCCCCACGATGCCCTCGCGCTCCATCTTGTCGACGATGCGCGCCGCGACGTTGTACCCGATGCCCAGATAGCGCTGTACGAATGACACGGAGCACTTACGCTGCGAGAGCACGAGGTTGACCGCCTTCTCGTACTTCTCTTGCGGCACCTTGATCTCCGCGGGGCCGTCGTCGGAGGCGGCCTCCTCGTCGTCGCGGGGCTTGAGAATGTCCTCGTCGAAGGTGGGGCGGCCCTGCTCGCGCCAGTGATCGGTGATGCGCTGCACCTCGTCTTCGCTCACAAACGCGCAGTGTACACGCCGCAGATCGCTCTGGCCCGGCGGCAGAATGAGCATGTCGCCCTTGCCCAGGAGGTGCTCGGCCCCCTGCTGGTCGAGGATCACGCGCGAGTCGAGCTTCTGGCTCACCTTGAAGGCGATGCGCGCGGGAAAGTTCGCCTTGATCATGCCAGTGATCACGTCCACGGACGGGCGCTGCGTGGCGAGAATCACGTGGATCCCCGCGGCGCGCGCCTTCTGGGCGAGGCGGGCCACGGCGGCCTCGATGTCTTTGCCCGCCACCATGATGAGGTCGGCAAACTCGTCGACCACCACCACGATGTAGGGCAGCTTGCGGGGCTGCGCCGAGCCCGCCTTGGCGAGCGCCACGTCGGCCGACTCGCCCTCGCCCGCCTTGATCTCGACGGTGGTGCCGCTCTCCTTGGTGCGCACGGGGCCGTCGGCGCCGCGCAGCGCCTTGCCCTCGCTCACGGCCTTGAGCACGCGCTCGTTGTAGGTGGTGATGTTGCGCGAGCCCGTCTGCGCGAAGAGCGAGTAGCGGCGCTCCATCTCGTCGACCACCCAGCGCAGCGCGAGGGCGGCCTTCTTCATGTCGGTCACCACCGGCAGAAGCATGTGCGGGATGTTGTCGTAGACGGCGAGCTCGACCATCTTGGGGTCGATCATCAGCATGCGAACGTCGTCGGGCGTGCGCTTGTAGAGCAGCGAGGCGAGCATCACGTTGAGGCCCACGCTCTTGCCCTGCCCCGTGGCGCCGGCCACGATGAGGTGGGGCATCTGCGCGAGGTCGGCGAAGTACGGCGCGCCCACCACGTCTTTGCCGAGGGCCACCGGGAGCGCGCCGCCGAGGTTCTGAAACGCCTCGGTCTCGATGAGCTCGCGGAAGAACACCATCTGCCGCTTCGCGTTCGGCACCTCGAAGCCCACGCGCCCTTTGCCCGGAATGGGCGCCACGATGCGCACCTTGCTGGCCTCGAGGCTCATCGCGATGTCATCGCTGAGTCGCGCGATCTTCGACAGCTTGGTGCCCGCCGCGGGCACCACCTCGAAGGTGGTGACCACGGGCCCCGGGTGCACCTCCATCACGCGGCCCTCGATGGTGTAGTCCGCGAGGGTCTTCACGAGGCGCTCGGCGGTCGCGCGCAGGTGGGCCTCGTCGAACTGCACGCCCGAGGGCGGCGGCTGCGAGAGAATGTCCACCGACGGGAGCTGCATGTCCGCCGCCGACGGCACCGGAATGGGCCCCTGAGACACGGGCCCGTGCTGCTGCGCGACCCGCTTCGCATGCTCGATCTCGCGGTCGTGCGACACGATCGTGAGCTTCTCTTCGACCTCGCCCGGCGCATCGGCGGTGGGCGCGGGGCCGCCGTCGGGACGCGCGCGCGGCGCGGCGCGCACGGGCACCACGTCGTCGTCGTCGTCGTCGTCATCGTCGTCTTCGTCGATCGCCGCGGGGCGCGCGACGGGCCCACGCACCGGGGCCTCGACGCGCGCAGCGGGCGCGCGCGACGGGCGCTTCGGCGCGGGCTTCTCGATCACCTCGAAGGGCGCCTCGTCGTCGAGGACGGCCGCGGGCGCCGGCGGCGCGACGGGGGCTTCGACGACGCGCGCGACGGGGGCTTCGACAACGCGCGTAACGGGCGCCTCGACGATGCGTGCGACAGGCGCTTCGATGACGCGCGCGACGGGGGCTTCGACGACGGGCGCGCTCATCACCTGCACCGCGAAGCGCGGCTCGGCGGCGCGGCCCGATGCGGGCGCCTGCGGAGCGACGACGATCGCGGGCTCCGGCGGAGCGTCGGAGACGGCCTTGCGACGGCCCCTGCGCACGGGCGCCGGAGCGGGCGCGACGACGGGGACGGCGCGCGGCTCGGAGTCGGTGGCCGAGCGCGTGAGGGCCGCCACGATCGCGTCGGGGCCCGGGTCTGAGGTGACCGCGTCGGGGCGGTCGTCTTCGGGGTCGGGCGGCGGCGGCGCGTCGAGCACGGGGCGCAGCGCGCGCGCGGTGAGCTCCTCGGGGCGCGGGCCGCGCGAGGCCGTGGGGCGCGAGCGCGCCTCGAGCTCGTCGACCTTGCGCGCTTCCTTCCACGCCCTGGCGAGCAGCACGGCGCCGTCGCGGGCGAGCACGCTGCCCTTCACGCTCGCGTCGCGCGCACCAGCGGCCACCGTCACCACGCTGAGCCGCGTGCGCACCACGAGGGCCACGAGCAGCACCGTGATCACCACGGTGAACGCGCCCGCCGTGCCCACCGTGGCGCAGAGGAGCTCGCCGAGCGTGTCGCCCACGAGGCCCCCGGCGGGCAGGCCGCCGAGCGCCGCGCGGTCGCCGAACCAGAGGTGCAGGCCCGTCGAGACCGCGGCCACGATGCCCACGCTGCCCAGCGTGTGGAGCGGTCGCACGGGGCGCACCGTGCGGCGAAAGAGGCGCACCGAGACCACGACGCAGGTCCACGGAACGAGCAGCGAGGCCGTGCCCAGGAGGGCGATGGAGGCCTCGGCCACGCGCGCCCCGATGGGCCCCACCCAGTCTTCGCCGCCCGCGGCGTGCCAGCTCACCAGCGCGAGGGCTTGCAGCGAGCCCGTGGCGAGAAGAACGATGCCCGCGACCTCGTGGCGCTTGGGCTCGGACACGGCGAGCGGATCACGGCGTACGTTGGCAGGCGGAGACGGCACGGCGCGATTGGTAGCCACATCGGGGCGAAGTCGGCCAGATAACGGCAGACTCGTCCGCGGAGCGTTCTAGGGTGGCGGTAAGTAAGGTTCGGCGGGGGCACACGGTCCGCTGTTGACCCGCGCACCGGAGCGTTTAGGATCGCGCGCACGTTGGGATCCGCGCTCACCGGTTTGCCAAAGGCCGGGCCCGAGCGCAGCGCCCCGCGGTTTCTATCGCGCGTTTGCCACCGCCCCGTTGAGGAGCATTGATGCGTTCGATCTGTCAAAGGGCCGCCCTCACCGCGGCGATCATGCTGGTGATCTCGGGCTGCAACGTTTCCGACGCCGACATCGAGCACTGGAAGCACACGCAGCGCGGCCCCCGCAAGATCACCACCGTGCTCGTCGAGAACCGCTACGACGCCGCGATGCGCGTGCACGCGGCGCGGGCGCTCATCGAGATGAAGCACCCGAACGCCAGCGGCCTCGAGCTGCTCCAGAGCGCGTTCCAGTCGATGGCGCCGTCGGATCGCGAGCCCATCGTGCATACCCTGGTGGCCGAGCTGCAGGGCATGCTCACGGCGCAGCCGGGCACCAGCGCGCAGGGCCCCACCGAGCAGCAGATCAAGGCCAAAGACGCCGCGTACGTGCTCCTCCGCGGCGACGGGCGCGCGTCCTTCGCCAGCGCCGAAGACCGCACCGCGCTCGCCAACATGGTGCTCGACTGGGTGCTCGCCGACTTCAACACCCGCGCCCTCGCGGGCTCGTACACCGCCGAGCAGATCGTGCAGGCCATCGGCCCCTCGTCGGTCGATCGCCTCTCGCGCGCGGTGGCCTTCAGCGAGCAGGCCATCCCCGTGGTGGTCGAGATCGCCAAGCTCGTCAACGGCATCGCCACGCCGCAGGGCAAGCAGGCCACGACGGCGCGCATCGTCACGGTCGCCACCGAGATCGAGGCCGCCGCGGGCGACGCGCGCCTCGGCGAGATCGCCACGCGACTCCTGCGCGCGGCCAACCGACCGACCGACGCCGCGGCCGTCGCGCGCGGCGTCACGGCCCTCCGCACGCAGTACCTCACGGTGCTCTACGAGGCCGTTCGCACGCTGGGCCAGCCCAACGGCACCGACTACCTGCTCACCGTCGCGAGCAACGCCGCCACGCCCCTCGATCGCCGCAAGCTCGCGCTCACGGCCATGGCCAACGGCGTCACCTCGTCGCACGCGCAGCGCCTGCTCTCGGTGGTGAATTGCGCGCCCGGCCCGACCTGCGACATCGACCTCCGCGGCCTCGCCGTCGACCGCATCGGCGAGACGCGCGAGCGGAGCATCATCCCCGGGCTCTTCTCGCTCTTCGACACGGCCAACGGCGTCGCCGCCGACCAGAGCTTCACCATTCGTTGGAAGCTCGGCGAGGCGATCATCAAGCTCGGCGGCGCGGCGATCATCCCCGAGTTTATGCAGCACCTCGGCATGGCGCGCAGCGCGCCCTTCGCGGGCTTCACCTTCGCCGAGCTCAACGGCGAGGCGCAGGCCCTCGGCGACCTCGCGCCGCCGCCGCGCGAGTCGCTGCGCGGATTCCTCGCCAACACCCACCCGGTGCCCGTCCGCGTGCTCGCGATGATGTTCCTCGGCATCAAGGGCGAGCAGGCCGACCTCGCGGCGCTGCAGCCGTACGTGAGCGAAGCCACGCCGGTGACCGGCGAGGGGTGGACCGACGCGCAGCTCACCACCGTGGGCGCCGTCGCCACGCGCACGCGGCAGAGCCTCGAGCAGACGCTCCGTCAGGGACAGCAGACGACGCCCGGCGGCAACCGCTAGAAGCAGTCACGGACCATTCGCCATGATGCCCGATCCCCAGAACAAGAATCCTCGGACGTTCCAGTGCCGCGACTACCTCTGGGACGCGTTCGAGGCCATCGCCCACGAGATGGACTGCACGCCTGACTCGCTCGTCAACGAAGCGATGCGCGTGTACCTCCAATCGAAGGGCCGCGGCGGCCCGATGGCCGACATCCCCGAGCCCCTCGAGCCCCGCGCCGGCGGGGGGTTTCGTCCGCCCAACCAGGGCATGGGCCCGCAGGGGATGGGCGGCATGCAGCGTCCGGGGATGCCCAGCGCGCCCCCGCCGATGGGCAACCAGCAGCGCCCGGGGATGCCCGGCGCGCCCCCGCCGATGCCCGGGATGCCCTCGCAGATGCAGCCTCCGGGGCAGCGCCCGCCGATGCCTCCGCTCAACCAGGGCGCCCCGCAGGGGATGCCCTCGCAGCAGGGCATGCAGCAGGCACCGCGGCTCCCGCCGCTCGGTGGTCAGCCCGGCGGCCTCCCTCCCATGAACCCCAACGCCCAGCGCCCGCAGGGCGGCCCCGGCGCGCTCCCCAGCCCCGGCGGCATGATGGGACAGCCGCGCATCCCCACGCAAATGCCTGGAGCTCCATCGCAGATGGGCGCTCCGATGCAGTCACCCATGGGACAACAGGGTGGTGGCATGGGCGCGCAGCGTCCGATGGCGCCGCCGCCCCAGCAGCAGCAACAGCAGCACATGCCGCCGCCGCAGCAGCCCATGGCCCCGCCGCAGCGCCCGCCGCAGCAGCAGGGCCGTCAGGGCGGCACCCTCGTGGCCATCTATGAAGGCCAGCAATACCCGGTCACGAAAGAAGAGTTCGTGATCGGCCGCGGCCAGAAGACCAGCGACCTCACCATTCGCGACTCGAACGTGTCACGCCGCCACGCCTGCGTGGTGCTCTACAACGGCCAGTATTGGATCGTGGATCAGCAGAGCACGAACGGCGTCGAGTTCAACGGCGTCAAGGTCGACAAGAAGGTCGTCGAGCACGGCGACCTCTATCGCATCTGCGATCACGAGATTCAGTTCGTCTATCGCTGAGCCCGCTGGGCGGCTCCGAGCGATCGTTCAACACCAAGTTTTACGCGAGCCTTCGACGGCGCCTGCGGCCGGTGCGGAGAGAACTTTCCCTCTGCGCCGCCGCTGGTGGTAACGTGCGGTCGAACTTCTCTGCGAAGGCGCCTCCCATGCAGGTGATTTCGTCACCTGCGTGTGTCCTCGAGGCTGCCGATACCCTCCGCCGAGACGGACGCCCACCCGTAGAACACGCGGCCGGTTGTTGGACCCTATGACCGAAGATCCGAACCGCAAGTCACTCCGCCAGTTTCAGTGCCGTGACTACCTCTGGGACACCTTCGAACAGATGTCTCAAGACCTGGAGTGCTCGGTCGACTATCTGATCAACGAAGCGATGCGCCACTACGCCCGAAGCCAGGGCAAGTTGCGTCAGACCATCGCGCCCGGCAGCGTGGCCCGGCCCCCTGTGGGTGGGCCACCGGGCCCGCCCGCGATGGGAATGGGCGGCCCGCAGCGGCCGATGTCGGGAGCGCCCGGGCCGATGCCGCGCACGGCCGCGCCGCCCCCGATGAGCGGCCCCAACAGCATGCGCCCGATGCAGCAGCCGCCCCTCAACGCGGGCTACGTGCAGCCGCAGCAGCGCCAGGCGCCCAACCCCGGCGCGCCGATGCCGCAGGGGCTCCCCTCCGGGGGCGGTTACGGTCAGCCGCAGCCGCCGCAGCGCGTGGCGCAGCCGCCGGCCTATCCGGGCGCGGCCACGGGCCCCGTGCTCTATGCCGTGTTCGAAGGGCAGAAGTATCCCATCGTCAAAGACGAGTTCTACATCGGCCGCAGCAACAAGAGCTGCGACCTCATCGTGAAAGACCCCAACGTGTCGCGGCAGCACGCCCGCATCGTGCGCCACCAGGGCCAGTTCTGGATGGTCGACATGGGGAGCACCAACGGCATCGAGTTTCAGGGCACGCGCGTCGATCGCCGCCCCATCGGCGAGGGCGACGTGTTTCGCATCTGCGACCACGAGATCGTCTTCACGTACCGCTGAGCGCCTCCGGCGCCCTCCCACGCGAGGCGGGAGGGCGCGCGAAACACCTTCAGGGAAGTGCGATCGTGATGCGACGGGTGTCCGCCGTGTCGAGGGCGCGCGCCGTCGCGGCGAAGGCCGCGTACTCTTCGGGCGTCACGCGCCCGGTGGGGATCTCGACGCGCCGCGCGAGGTGAAAGCCCTCGGTGGTGCGCTCGCTGCGAATCGACCACGCGATGCCCGGCACGCGACCCTCGGCGTCGGGCGGGAGCTCCTCGACGCGCGCGCCCGTGGGGAGCGTGACCGTGAGGTCGAGGGTGGCGCGCACGGGGTCGCCGTTCCACATGGGCACCGAGCGCTCGCGGGTGTCGGCGTACACGCGCGCGGCCTCGGCTTGAAACATCCCCTCGAACGCGAGCTGCGCGCCCGACGGCGTGGCGAGGTTGGGCGCCCGAAAGGTGTAGCGAAGCACCAGGTCGGCCTCGCGGTCTTCGACGCCCGTGATGTCGAGCGCCTCGAGCGACGCGCCCGCCACCATGCGCCCCACGTACGCTTCGAACTGCCGCTCGCGGTTGGCGACGTCCATCGAGCGCACGGCCTCGCGCGCGCCGGTGGCCGCGTAGCCGCGGAGGCGCTCCTCGACGGTGGCGCGGCCCGAGCCGTCGGTCGAGAGCGCGAGGCGCACCGTGAGGGCTCGACCGTGGGCCTCGAGGTCGAGCGGCGGGAGGCGCTCGTGCGGCGCCCCCGGCGTGAGGAGAATGGCCTCGGCCCCCGCGAGCCCGGGCGGAATGTACGCGACGGGCGCGTTGTGATCGGCGCCGGTGATCCACTGCAGGCCGCGCTCGGTGCGGACGCGCAGCATCACCGACTGATAGGTGTCGTCGTCGGCGAGCGGTGAGGGCGTCGCGTCGGCCGAGCCCTGGCGCACGAGCGCGAGCTCGCACGGAACGCCCGAGAGGTTCAGCAGGTAGCACAGCACCCGCGTGCGATGGCCCTGCCGCGAGGCCACCATGCGCGCGGCCTGATCGAAGGGCGTGCCCGACCCCTGCTGCTCGATGTGGTCGAGCACCCACTGGTGCAATCGCAGGAGCTTCTCCGAGGCCGTGCGCGCGCCGCGGGTGAGCTCGGCGGCGAGGCGCACCGACTCGGGGTCGGCCACGTCCATGTCGATGATGCGCTCGCGCAGCGCGTCGACGAAGCGATCCCACGTGGCCCCGACGCCCACGGCGATGCTCGGGATGAACTCGCGCGCGGCCACGGAGCGGGGTTCGGGCGTCATGCGGTGGCTCTGGCGCGCGACCCAGCGGTGCTCGATCACCCCGCGGTGGTCGCTGCGCGCGAGGGTGGGCGCGGGGCCGCGCGGGTCGACCACGAGGGGCATGTCGCGGGGCGTGACCACCACGTACTCCGAGCGGTCGTACGGAACGTCGAAACCCCTAAAAAAGAAGCGGTCTCCGAGGAATCCGCCGGGCGCGAGGTCGACGGGCGAGAGGGCGCGCACGTACTCGAACTCCACCGCGTCGCCGGGGCGCAGCTCGGGGAGCGAGAGCGAGTCTTTGCCCGCCACCTGCTCGGGCTCGAGAATGCGCCCGTCGGCCTTGAGCGTGCGCGCGCGGTAGATCGAAGCCCCCTGCGGCGGCGCGAACTCGCCGTACTCCTCGACGGCCTCTTGCGACTGCACCCGCACGACGTTGTGCGTGAGCTCGAGCGCCGACCCGTCGGCGTAGGTGCGCCGCACGGTGTAGTCGAGCACGAGCACCGCCGAGCCGTCGTACTGACGCCCCGAGGCTTCGAAGTCGGCCAGCACGCGGCGGCCGTCGAGGCGCCACGGCTCGAGGTCGTCGCGGCGCGCGAGCACCGAGCGCATGCGGTAGAGCGTCGCCAGCTCGGCGGGCGCGCGCGCGAGCTCGCGGTCGAGCACGGCGCGGGCCTCGTCGCTCTGCCCCTGCGACACGAGCACGTCGACGAGGTCGGCGCGCAGCGCGTCGTCTTCGGGCATGTCGGCGAGGAGCGCGAGGGCGCGGCGCGCGGCCTCGGGGTGGTCGCCGCGCGCGCGGGCCAGCTCGACGAGCGAGCGGCGCAGGCCGCGGCCCTCGGGGTCGTCGGCCACGAGGCGCAGGTACTCGGTCTCGGCGTCGCCCCAGCGGCGCAGGCGCGACAGCGTGGCGGCCGCCGCGTCGGAGAGGGCGTCGCAGCGGCGCACCTCGCCCGCCAGCGCGAGCTCGACGCGGCCGTCGTCGCGGCGCTGCGCGAGCGAGAGGAGCATGCGCGAGGGCCAGCACGCGTCGGGCAGGCGCTCGCGGGCGGCCGTGACGATGGCGCGGGCCTCGCCGTCCCAGTTGCGCTGCATGAGCCGGTCGGCGAGCTCGGACTCGACCTCGGGGTTGGCCTCGAAGCGCCGCGCGATGCCGCGCAGCATGGTGAGGGCCTCGTCGGCGCGCTCGTCGTCC
>CAISKJ010000389.1 GCA_903885885.1 uncultured delta proteobacterium | reverse complement strand
GGCGCGGGGCGCCCGCCGAGGGGCCGATGTTTCGCGAGTTCGCCTCGCGGCTCGCCGCGCGGGCCGTGGGCGCGCTGCTGCACCTCAGCGCCGACGGCGTGGTGGTGAGCGCCGACGACGACGCGCTGCGGATCCTCCTGGCCAACGCAGAGACCTGTCACCGCGTGCGCGGGCTCACCGCCGACGGCCTCTCGCACGAGGCCGTGATGGCCCTGCTCACCCCCGGAGACGACGCATGAATCGCCACGCCGCCGCCGCCCGGCTCGAGCTCCTCCTGGCGCGCGTGATCGCGCGCAAAGACCTCCCGCGCGGGCAGGCATTCACGGCCACCGCGCCGGCGGCCGTCGAGGTCCCCGCGAAGCCCACGACCCCCGAGGTGATGGCCGCCGTCGACGCGCTCGACGACGACGCCAACGACGGGAGCCCCGAAGTCTCGCTCCACCCGCCGCTCGCGGGCGATCCCGGCCTCGGCCCCGAGATCGACCTCATCGAGCGCACGATGGACCTCGACGTGTTCGCCCTCGAGAACACCCTCGCGGCGACGCAAGAGACCTCCGTCACGATCGCGCGACCGTTCCAACCCGCGCCGATCCCCGACGTAACGGCCACGCTCGACGAGTCGGCCACGCTCGACGACCTGTCGCCCTTCTCGCGCGAGCCCGAGCCCCTGCGGGCTCCGACGCCTCTGCCGCTGCGGGCTCCGACGCCCGCGCGCCCCGTCGCGACGATCGAGCCCGAGGTGGTCGAGCCCGAGGCCCTCACGCCTCATCGCCCCGTGATGCGCGCGTCGCCGCCGCTGCGCGTGCCCACGCCCGCTCCGCTGCGGGCCCTGACGCCCGTGCCCGTGGTCGAAGCGCCCGCGCCCGTGGTCGAAGCCCCGGCGCCTGTGGTCGAAGCGCCCGCGCTCGAGCGTTTCGAAGCGAAGGCGCTGCCCGTCGAGGCCGCGGTGGTCGCCGTGGTCGCGATGGCGCCGCTCGCGCCTCGCTCCCTGCGCGACCTCCTGGCGCGCTCGATGACGCTGACGGTGCGCCCTGCGCGGCGGGGATGACGCCTCGCGAGGGGTCACCGCGCGGTGATCCCTCACGCGGTGAGCTGGTCATTGCCCTGAACGGCAGCGCCTGAGGCGATGGAGCCCAATGGAATCCGCGAGTCCTCCCGAATCCGTGCCTCCGACCGATAGCGCGACCTGGCCCCGGGAGTTCGGGCGTTACATTCTGCTCTCGCCCCTCGCGCAGGGCGGCATGGGCGATGTGTGCCTCGCCCTCGCGGGGGAGCTCGCCGTCGCGCAGCGCCTCTGCGTCGTGAAGACGGTGCGGCCCGAGTATGCGCGCGACGAGGAGTTTCTCACGCGCTTCCTCGACGAGGGCCGCGTGCTCTGCGCCCTCACGCACCCCAACATCGGTCAGATTCTCGAGGTGGGCACCGAGGGGTCGACCCCCTTCGTGGCCATGGAGCACGTCGCGGGCATCGACCTCGACGCCCTCGTGTACGCCGCCCGGGCGGCCCGCTCGCACCTGCCGATGGAGTTCGTCTTCATCGTGATCGCGGGCGTGCTCGACGGGATGTCGTTCGCCCACCGCGCCACGTCCCTCGACGGCACCGCCCTCAACCTGGTGCACCGCGACATCTCTCCGCAGAACATTCGCATGTCGTGGGAGGGCGACGTGAAGGTGCTCGATTTCGGCACCGCGCACGCCACCGGCCGCGGCGCGCGCACGGCCCACGGCCTCGTGTTCGGCAAGCCCGGGTACATGTCTCCCGAGCAGGCGCGCGGCGAGAAGGTCGACTCGCGCAGCGACCTCTTCGCCATCGGCGTGGTGATGTGGGAGCTGCTCACCGACCGCGATTTCGCCACCGCCGAGCCCGCCGAGCACATGGAGGCGCTGGCCTCGGGCTCGTACTCGTTCGTGGCGCCCACGAAGCTCCGCCGCGACGCGCCGCGCGAGCTCGACGAGTGGTTCGAAGCCATCACGGCCTACGACGCCACGCACCGCTTCGACGACGCGGCCACCGCGCGCAGGCGCCTCGTCGACATCGGCACCGCGCGCGGCATTCGCTTCGAACGCGAGGCCGTGGCGCGCACCCTCGCGCGGTACTTTCCCAACGACCGCGAGCAGGAGAACGCGCGGATTCGTAAATTTGTGGTGGCCGCCAAGAGCGTGCGCCACAGCCTGCCGCCGGGGCCGCCGCGGGCCAACACCGCGCCCCTCACGGCGATCCCCGAGTCCGACGTGGTGCGCGGCACCCGGTACCGCATCGGCGAGCGCATCGGATCGGGGGGCATGGGCGAGGTCTTCGCCGCCGAGCACGTCGACCTCGGGCGCAAGGTGGCCCTCAAGGTGCTCTACGCCGAGCGCTCCAACGACCCCGCGGTGGTGCAGCGGTTTCGCCTCGAGGCGCGCTCCATCGCGAAGCTCAAGCACCCCAACCTGGTCGAGGTGTACGACCTCGGGAGCACCGAAGACGGTCGGCTCTTCTACGCCATGGAGCGCCTCGAAGGCGAGACGCTCCGCGACCGCCTGAGCCGCGGCACCACCCCCGAGTCGCGACGCATGCCCGCGGGCGAGTGCGTGCTCGTCGGCGTGGCCATCGCGCGCGGCCTCGCGGCCGCCCACGCCGAGTCCGTGGTGCACCGCGACATCAAGCCCGAGAACGTGTTTCTCACCCACGCCGGGGCGGTGAAGCTCCTCGATTTCGGCGTCGCGAAGACCAACAACTCCGAGCTCCTCGACGGCGTCGAGCGGCACGAGACGCGCGCGGGTGAGATCTTCGGCTCGCCGGCCTACATGGCCCCCGAGCAGGCGCGCAACCACACCGTCGACGGGCGCACCGACATCTACGCCCTCGGCGCGGTGCTCTACGAGTGCCTCACGGGCACGGTGCTCTTCGACGGCGCCTCGCTGGTCGAGACCCTCACGCAGCAGATCGTGAAGGCCCCGGTGCCGCTGCACGAGCGAGCCCCCGAGGCGCACGTTCCCCCGGCCCTCGAGGCCGTGGTGATGCGCTGCCTCGCGAAGGACCCCAACGCCCGCTACGCCAACGCCAACGACCTCGCCGACGCCCTCGACCGCTGCCTCAAAGAAGGCGCGCAGGAGGGCATCGTCGCGCTCACGCGCTCGTCGCCCGATCAAGAGACGCGGCCGTCGCCCGTCGCGCGCGTCGACGATGCCGCCGACGAGCCCGCGCGGCCCATCGTCGAGCGGCGCCGCGCGTGGCTCGTCGCCGCGGCCCTGCTGCTGCTCTTCGGCGTGATCGGCGGCGTCGCGCTGCGGGGCCGCGAGGGCAAGGGCGACGAGGCCCGCGTGGTCGACGGCGGCGCCTCGACCCGCACCGACGTGCACGCCAACACGCCGCCCATCCCCGCGGTGCCGGCGCCCCCCGAGATCAACCCGCTGCACGTGGCCCGCGACGACCGCGCCGCCGCCCTCGACGCCGAAGACGCCAGCGCCGCGCTCGCCGTCGCGCCCCCGACGACGCACCGGGCCGACGCGGGCGACCGGCCCTCCGACGACCACTTTCGCCTCGCCTCCGAGGCCTTCTTGCACGGCAATCACCCCGTCGCGGCGGCCGAGGCCGAGCTTGCCATTCAGCACCGCCAGGGCGGTCACAACGGGCAGAACGCGCGCATCCTCCTCGGTCAGGTGCTGATCGCCCAGGGCGGCGCGCACGCCCGCGCCTTCGACGTGCTCTGCACCGTCGTGGGGCTCTCGGCCGTGGGAAGCGGTCCGCACCGCGCGGCGTGCCGAAAGATCGACGCCGCGAGCGGGTGCCCGCACCCCGGGCGGACCTCCGACCTCATCGCCACCTGCTGCGATCAGTGCGCGGGAGAGATCCCCTGAGCGCTCCGTCGACCGGGGCCCCGCGCGGCTTCGAAGCCCTCGCCCTCACCTGCATGACCGTCGGCGCCGTCGCGTGGCTCTGGGAGATGCTCTGTCTCCAGGCCCCGAGCTCGCCGTGGCACCTCGCGGGCATGCCCCTCGCCGTCGCGCGCCTCGCTACGCACGCTTGGATCACGGGCCTCGCCGTGCACGCCCTCGCGCGCGGCGTGGCGCTCCCGCGCTGGGTGCTCACCGTCTCGATCGCCGGCGTCGCGCTCTCGCTCGGCGCGCAGACCGTCACCGCCGCCACGGGCATGCTCGGCGTGCAGGTGCGCGACCTGCGCGCGGGCTCGAGCGTGCTGCTCGCGGCGCGCACCCTCGGCGGCGCGTGCCTCGCGGCGGCCTTCGCGGCCACCGCGTCTCAGCGCTGGCGCCGCGGGTGAGCGTCGCCGTCGGCGGCCGCCAGCACGCTGCGCGTGATCTTCGGCACCGCGAGCGAGGAG
>CAISKJ010000388.1 GCA_903885885.1 uncultured delta proteobacterium | reverse complement strand
CCTCGTGCTCGCGGGCGCCGGCTATACGGGCACGGTCGACGGGCGCCTCGCGAGCGGCATGGCCGATCCGGGCGGCGGCGTCGGGCTCCGCAACGCCGCGGGCGTCGTCGTCGACTCGATGGGCTGGGGCACGGCCGTCAACGCGTTCGTGCGTGTGCGCGTGGCCGCCGTGGCGACCCTCGCGGCGGCCCCCGGCCACTCGCTGCAGCGCCTCCCCGACGGCGCCGATACGGGCAACACCTTGGCCGACTTTCGCCAGGCCACCACGCCGACGCCCCGCGCGGCGAACCGCTGAGCCTGCGCCCTCACGGTGCGACCGTGGTACGACCCTGCGCCATGCATGTCGTCATCACCGGAGCCAGCCGCGGCATCGGGCTCGAGTTCGTCCGCCAGTACCTCTCGCGCGGAGACCACGTCGTCGCCGCCTGTCGTGATCCAGCCCGCGCCGCAGCGCTCGCAGCCCTCGTCGAAGAAGCGGGCCCGCGCGCACGCATCCTCGCGTGCGACGTCGCCTCCGACGCGAGCGTCGCAGCCTTCGCCGCAGCCCTCGGCGACGGCACCGTCGACCTCCTCGTCAACAACGCCGGCGTCGGCGGCGGATGGGAGTCGCTCGACGGCGTCGCCACCGACGTCGCCCTCGACACCTACAACGTCAACGCCCTCGGCCCGCTGCGCGTGACCCGCGCGCTCCTCCCGCACCTCGCCCGGTCGAGCGCGCCGCGCGTCGCCCACATCTCGTCGGGCATGGGCTCCATCGCCGACAACGGGAGCGGCGGGGCCTACGCCTATCGCATGTCGAAGGCCGCCCTCAACATGGCCTCGCGCAACCTCGCGGTCGACCTCCGCCCGCGCAAGGTGGTCTCCGTGGTCATCAACCCCGGCTGGGTGGCGACGGACATGGGCGGCGCCAACGCACCCACCGCGGCGCGCGACTCGGTGGCCGCGATGGTCGCCCGCTTCGACGCCCTCACCCTCGCCGACAGCGGCAAGTTCCTCGACTGGAAGCGCGCCGAGGGCTTTCCCTGGTAGGCGACCGAAGCGCCCTGACCGCGACCGTCGTACGCACTTCGGCACCCGCGCGGCGCCCGCTTCGGATACGGTGCGCCGTGCGCTACGCTCGCTCCTCCTTCGCCCGCCGCGCGATCGTCTGCGCGACGCTCTCCCTCGGCTGCAACAACGCCTCGCCCGACGTCGTCATCGAGGTCACGCCGACCTTCGACGCCGCGACCGACCGCGCGCCCACGGTGACCGATGCGCTCGCCCTCGATGCGCCGTCCCTCGACGCTTCCCCGCTCGATGCATCGACGGCCGATGCGCCGACCCTCGACGCACCCGCACTCGACGCACCCGCCGTCGACGCGCCGCGCACCCCCATCGCACCGGTCATCCAGGTCGCGATCCAGAAGGAGTGCCGCGAGGGCGGGCTCACCTTCACCGCGCTGCCCACGAGCCCCTTCCGCGAGCTCGCCGGGTACCGCTTCCGCTGGGTTCGCACGATGGGCGCGGCCACCTTCACCGCGCGCGAGAACACCGTCGTCGCCCTCAACGACGCGACCGGCGACGCGATCCACTTCGACCTCACGGTGTCGCGCGACGGATACCCCGACGCCGTGCTGCGCGACCTGTGGGCCGACCCCTGCAACCGCAACGGCAACCCCACCGCGTGCCCCGAGAACACCCGCGTCCTCCGCACCAATCAAGAGCGCTACGCCGTCGGCGATCCCTTCGAAGCCTTCGTCGACGGCGCCCCGCAGGGCGCGCACTGGTACCTCACCAACGGGCTCGCCGACGTGGTGCAGAGCGACCAGGGGCGCACCCTCCGCGCGCGCGTCGCGGCGCTCCCCATCCTCGTGCTCGCCGAGCCCGAACGCCGGCTCAACGCGATGGGCCCGGTGCTCTGTCACGGCTGGAGCGCGCGGTATTTCTTCGCGACCACGGCGCCCGTCGCAGATGCGAGCGTCGACGCGCCCCGCGACGCGACGCCCGACGCCCCGCCCGCGCCCACACCCACGGCCGATCGCATCCAGGTGCAGATTCACCAGGAGTGCCGCGAGGGCGGCGTGAAGTTCACCCTCGTCCCCACGAGCCCCTTCCGCGGCGTCGACGGGTACACCTTCAGCTGGCTCCGCACCATGGGCTCGGCGCCCTTCACCACGGCCAACAACGCCGTCGTCGTGGCCAACGCCGCGCCCCCGAGCTACCCAGGCTATCCCATCCACTTCGACGTGCTCGTGCGTCGCCCGGGATACCCCGATCGCACCGTGTCCGACGTCTGGTCCAACCCCTGCAACCACGACGACAACCCCACCGCCTGTCCCGAGAACACGCGCGACCTCGTCACCAACCAGGAGTCGTACCGCGTCGGCGACACCTTCGACGCGCGCCTCGTCGGCACCACGCAGACCGTCCACGCGCCGTGGTACGTGCTCGATGGGCTCTCCGACGCGGTGTTCAGCAAAGAGGGGCGCCACGTCGTCGCGCGCGTCACCTCGCTGCCCGTTCACGTCCACGCGCAGCCCGACTCCGTCGTCGGCATGGCCGTGTGCCACGGGTGGACGGAGCGCTGGTTCTACGCGCCCTGAACACGCGCGCGAGACTCTCGCCACCCCGCGCGTGGGGCACCGCGCGGTGCGGCGCGGGCGCCGCCCTGCGACCCGATGGCACTTGACGAGGCCGCAGGCTTCCGTATCACCTCAACAGGTAGAAGCGCTCTTCCTCGCGTCGCGCGTCGCCTCCGACCCCACGACGCCCGGCGGCGCTACGAAAGACTGTCGCGCCATGCCCCCCGCGTTCAACACCGCGTCACCCCCCCAGCGCCCTCGCGGTGCGTGGCGTCGCTCGTGTGCGCGAGGTGCAGTGTGAGCGACGACACGTTCTCCTTCGACGAGCGGCCCGCCCCCGCGCCCCCGCCCCCGCGCGCCCCGTGGGAGGTGCTCGTGGTCGACGACGACCCCGACATCCTCCGCGTCACCGAGGTGTCGCTCGCGCGGCTCACCGTCGACGGCGCGCCGCTCCACCTCACGTGCTGCGAGTCCGGCGCGGCCGCGCGCGAGGTCCTGTCGCGCGACGACGCCCACTTCGCCGTGGTGCTCCTCGACGTGATCATGGAGACCGACGACGCCGGCCTCCAGGTGGCCCGGTGGATCCGCGAGGAGCGCCGCGACCCCCTCACGCGCCTCCTCCTCCGCACGGGGCAGCCGGGGCTCCTCGACGCCCGCTCGGTCATCGCCGCGTACGACCTGCACGACTACCTCGCCAAGGTCGAGGCCACCCACGCGCGCCTCGCGACCGCCGTCGGCGCCGCCGTGCGCGCGTGGCGCGACCTGCGCGCGCTCGCCCTCGTGCGCTGCTCCCTCGATGGCCTGCTCGACGCGCTCGCCATCGCCCCCGTCGATGCGCACGCCGTCGCGTCTGCCCTCGTCGCGCAGGTGTCCGCGCTCCTCGCGCCCGGGTCCTCCGTGGCGCTCGTGCGCTCGCACCCGTCGCGCCCCGGGGCCACTGTCTACGCCGGCAGCGGCCGCTTCGCCGACGGCGCCGCCTGCGCGCCCATCGAGCGCGACACCGTCGAGTCGCGATCGCTCGCCGACGGCGGCGCGCTTGCGCTCGTGGTCGCGACCGACGCCCCGCTCACGGCCCACAACCGCACGCTCTGTGTGCGATGCCTCGACGCCGCGCTCGGTCTTCTCACGGCAGACCTCCACGTCGCGCGCTGAGCGGTTGTTCGCCCGCGGCGAATTCGATAGAAGGGCGCAAGGCTACCCAACGACCTGAAAGATGCACTCCATGACGGTTGACCTCACCGTGCCTCGCGCCTCGATCTCTGCCGCTGCTGCCACCGCGCTCCTCGACGGCGCCGAGGCGAAGGCCCGCTCGCTCGGCATGACCATCGCCATCGCCGTCGTCGACGAGTCGGGCGTGCTCAAGGCCTTCCGCCGGATGGACGGCGCGGCCCTCGTCGCCGTGGGCGCCTCGCAGAAGAAGGCGCTCTGCGCGGTGGGCTTCGGCCTCGCCACGGGCAAACCCTGGCACGACTTCATCAAAGACGACCCGATCCTCGCGAGCGGCGCGCACGAGCTCCCCGACTTCATCCTCCTCGGCGGCGGCGTGCCCATCCGCGTCGGCGGCGCGCTCGTGGGCGCCGTGGGCGTGAGCGGCGGCCACTACGCGCAAGACGAAGCCTGCGCCCTCGCCGGGCTCGCCGCGTTGGGCCTCCCCTGAGCGAGGCGACGCACGAGGGCCCCGCGGCCGTCACCACGCCGCCCGTCGACGCCCGCACCCTCGCGTGGCTCGCCGAGATCGCCGCCAGCCTCTCGTCGGTGCAGACGCTCGCGGCCCTGGCCGACGTGGTCGAGCGCATCATCGAGCGCCTCTCCGACACCGAGTACAACGGCCTCTACCTCATCGACCCCGCCGACGGTCGCCTGCGGCTCCTCTACGCGCGCAACTTCACCGCGCAGGAGCGCGTCGAGGCCGAGCGCACCGCGTGGGATCGGCACCCCGGCTGGGTCGTGCGCAACAAGCGCATGTTTCGCGTCGACGACATGGCCAACGCCGCGCCCGCAACGCTGCGCCCCGAGAGCCCGCGGAGCTTCACCGTGCGCTCGCGCGTGTGGCTCCCCATCACCTACAACGACGAGTGCGTGGGCACCTTCGGCCTCGCGAGCCTGCGGCCCTACGCCTTCACCGACTGGGACATTCAGCTCGTCGGCTTCGTGTGCAACCTCACCGGCGTGGCCTACCAGCGCATCGTCGAGGAGGGCCGCCGCCGCGACGCCGAGGCGAGGCTGCAACAGAGCCGCGCCGAGGCCCTCGCCGCGCGCCGCGCCACCGTGCTCAAGGACCAGTTCGTGGCCATGGTGAGCCACGAGCTCCGCACGCCCCTCACGGCCGTGATGGGCTTCGGCGAGCTCCTGCGACGGTCGCCGCACGCGCCCCGGCAGCGCGACTACATCGACAAGATCCTCCGCGGGAGCCAGCAGCTCCTCGGGCTCATCAACGACGTTCTCGACCTGTCGAAGATCGAGGCCGG
>CAISKJ010000387.1 GCA_903885885.1 uncultured delta proteobacterium | reverse complement strand
CGTGGTGCCCGCCTCGGTGCGCCAGTCGTCGCCGGTCTTCACGAGCGCGATGCGCGCGGGCGTGGCGCCGCCGGTGGCGAGCGTGAAACGCGTCACCGACTCGCGCGCGATGCGCAGCGCGCCGCGGTCGAGGTGCGCCGCGCTCGCCTGTTCGAAGAGCGCGCGGGGCACCACGAACACGCCGGCCTGCCCCTCGAGGGTGGCGTACACCCCGCCGCCGGGGGCGCTCGCACCGAAGGCGAGGGTGTAGCTGCGCACGGGGGCGGCTCCGTCGGCGCCGCCGTCGGCGTAGGTCGGGGCGCCTTCGAAGCGCGCCACCACGCGGGCGCGCGGCGCGGCGAGGCCGAACTGCGGCTGCAACGTAGAAGACACCCAGCGGTCGGCGGTGAGGGTGGCGATGCCGTGCGCGAGGTCGCTCGTGAGCGAAGGGTCGGCCACGATCTCGACGGGGCGCGTGAGGCGCAGCGTGCCGTCGAGGCGCGCGATCTCTTCGTGGAGGGGCCCGGCGTCGATGACCATCGCGCGGAGCTGGTCGTCGGTCTCTTCGAGCACCGTGCGCGGCCGGAAGCGCACGGGCTCGACACGCAGCGTCTCGGCCGCCGAGGGCGCGAACTGCATCACCAGGGGCTCATCGTCGCGCGAGACGTAGAGCCCCTGCGCGTCGAGGGAGCCCACGAGCACGCGCTCGACGCCCTCGACGCCGGTGCGCTTCACCTCGATGACGGTCTGCGCGGGCGCGAGGCCGTGCGTCGCGCGGAGGTCGCCCTCGAGGCGCGCGGGCGTCGAGAGGTCGTGGAGCGAGGTGAGCCAGGCCTCGATGGCCTCGGCGTCGACCGTGTTGGGCGAGTTGTCGGCGCGCCACGCGGAGCCGTCGCGGCGCAGCACGAGGTCGGCGCCCGCGGTGCCCGCACCCTTCACGCGCACTTCGGACACCTCGTCGGTGCGCGCCGAGAGCACGTGGTCGTCGCGAAACCCCTCCGGGGGCGCGCGAAAGCCGTCGGCGAAGGATCGGCCCACGCAGACGAGCGTGCCCGTGCCCTCGCGCACCGCGGTGTACTCGTCGTCGTGGCCGGGGCACGCGGCGCCCACGCGCAGCACGATGGGCTCGGCGCCCGACGCGCGTCGCACCTCGACGCGGAGCGACGGCGCGTCGAGGCCGTGAAGCCGCAGCGCGGCGGCGTCGACGTCGTCGGCGAGCACGCGCGTCGCGCGAAAGTCTCTGAGCTCCGCGGTGACGGTCTCGACGGCGCTGCGCGCGGCGCGGCCGAGCGAGGGGGTGGTCATCATCCACACGGCGCCACGGCGCTCGAGCACGCGACGCCCGGCGGCCACGGTGAACTCGATGCGCTCAAGGCGGTCGACGTCGACCTCGGCGATGCGGCGGTCGCGAAACTCGACCGCGGCGCGGTCGAAGGGCTGACCGAAGCTCTTGGGGAGCACCAGCGCGCGGGCCCGCGCGTCGCGGCCGCCCGTCGCGGCCGAGGCCTCGACGTACACGGCGTCTTCCTGCTCGACGGCGCCGCCGAGGGAGAAGCGCGCGGTCACCTCGTTGCCCTCGTGCACGACGACCTTCGCGCGCGGGCGCTCGAGGCCGAAGCGCTGCCGCGAGGGCGCGTCGAGGTCGCCGACGGCGCGCTGCGACTCGGCGCCTTCGATCTCCGAGAGGAGGCGCTCGGCCTCGAGGAGGTCGGCGGGCCGCCGCTGCCCGTTGCTCACGACGAACCACGCGTCGCGCTCGCGCACGAGCTCGAAGCGCCCCGACGAGTGCTCGATCTCGATGCGGCTCACGCGGTCGCGGTGAAACGCGCGAAACACGTTCTGCCGACGGGCCTCGAGCTCATCGGTGGTCGCGCTGTAGCGGTCGTACCAGATGAAGGCCGCGCCGCCGAGCACGAGGCCCGCGAGGGCGAGGGTGGTGCGGTACCGTGCGATGCCGGTGCGCCTCACGACGACCTCCGCGCGCGCCACACGGCCACGCCGACGAGCGCCACCGCGAGGGGCACCAGAAGAATCACGTAGAGTCCGATCTGCAGGAGGTCGCGCGGGCTCACCAGCAGCGCCGCGCGCGAGATGGGCCGCGAGGGGATGTTCACCAGCTCGCGCCGCGCGGTGATCCACCCCGCGACGGCCTCGGCGAACACCGCGTTGGAGAAGGTCGCGCGGGCCGCGGGGCTGAAGTACCCGTCTTCGAGCATGAGCGACGTGCCGACCACCACGAGCCTCCCGCCGGGCATCTCGGGCGAGCGCCGCGCCGCGCCCGGCACCTCGCCCGCCATCGCGATCTGAATGGGCCCCGGCACGTCGGCCGCGTCGCGCTCGGGCCCGCGCGCGCCGAGCTCGCGAATGCTCGTCTCGCCCCACGCCTGCGTCGATGTCTGCAGCAGCGACGAGGGCACCGTCTCGGCCCCCTCGGCGCGGGTGATGGGACGCACGAGCTCCACCATGAGCGACGATCCGCGGAGGTCGCGCGTGAGCTCGTGCTCGTTCCACGCGTCGGCGCGAAACTGGCCGTGGGCGTTCTCGCGCACGAGGTGATCGGCGTCGATTTCGACCGTGGCCGCCGCGGGAAGCGCCATGCCCGCGAGGCGCACGACGCGCTCGAGGCCCGTGGGCGCCACCTGGCCTTCGAGCACCACGAGGTCGATGAAGAGGGCCACGTTGCCGCCCGCGCGGAGGTAGCGCTCGACGGCCTGCGCGTCTTCGTCAGACCACGCGCGCTGGGGCCCGGCGATGATGAGCCCGTCGCAGTCGGAGGGCACGCCGTTGCGCCCGTGCACCTCGACCTCGCGCACCTGAAAGTTGTGGTGGCGGAGGTCTTCGGCGAGGCCTGCGCCGCCGCGTTCGCCCTGCGCGATGGGCATTTCGGCGTGGCCCGACGAGAAGCACAGGTGCGTGGCCTCGGCGCGGTCGACGTGGAGTAGGGCCTCGCTCACGGCGCGCTCGACGGTGATCTGCGCGTTGAGCACGCGCGAGATGCCCTGCTCGTCGCCGGGGTCTTGATGCCCGAGCTCGCGGAGCGTCTCGCGCGCGACCTCCCAGTGGCGCGAGCCCTGCGCGGCGAGGATGCCCGCGCTGGCCACGGTGCGGTCGCCCTCGCGGTTCTGCAAGAGCTGCAGGTGAAACTGCTGCGCGAGGCCGATGAGCCGGTCGCGCTGGCGGTCGGGGTCGATGTAGTGCACCTCGAGGCGCCGCGACTCGGCGGCGTAGCGCTCCGCGAGGGCCGACACCTCGGCGTAGTGCTCCTCGTCGCGGGTGAGGAGCACGTAGAGCTCGGTGGGGGCGCGCAGGCCGCGCACGATCTCGCGCGAGCGCGACGAGAGGGTGAAGCGTCGCTCGCTGG
>CAISKJ010000386.1 GCA_903885885.1 uncultured delta proteobacterium | reverse complement strand
GGGCTTCAACCGGCCGCGCAGACCACTACGCCAGAGGCCCCCATTGCCCACCAACACACACGCATACGGTTGCCAGCCGTGGATTCGAACCACGCCACAATTGGGTCAAAGCCAAGGGTCCTGCCACTAGACGAGCTGGCATCGGTGGGCCTGGAGGGGCTCGAACCCTCACCTCTGCGGGTAAAAGCCGCGTTCTCTGCCACTCGAGATCCAGGCCCGTCGCGCTGCGCCCGGCGGGCGCCGCCCCATCAATCTATTGCCTATGTAATCGCAACTACTTCAATTGTTTTAGCCATTTGATATGTCGCAACGGTCGCATCTAGTACATTTGAAAGGCGCACCCCTCCCCCCGCGGCGGCGGAGCTGACTCCGCGCGCCACCCTCCTCGAACACCGCACGCTCACGCAGCCCGCCGCGGGCATCGCCCGCCACACCCTGCGATCGACCGCGTCAACCCCACCCCCGCGATGCGCGACCCGTATCGCGAACCCGAGCGAGGCGACGGCCCAAATGCAGAAGGCCGACTCTGCCTGGTGGCGGAGCCGGCCTCGTCTGAGACCTTCTGGAATCTTTCCGAGGGCTCTTACCCTGGTTGGATCCCGCTCCTGCCACGCTGTTCGCTACCCTGAAAACTCGTCGGCTGCTTTGCACACGAGGCCCCGCGATACATCTCCTCGAAGGTCGAAAAGCCCGCTTCGCTCCCTTTGATCGCCCTCAGCGCGCCTTGATCTGCCCCTTGCCAGAGGAGCCCGTGCGCATGCGCGCCGGCGCCGATGGCATCGCTCGCGACCGACGCCAGACGAAGACCCGCGAAGCGGGCCGTCGCCGTGGGGCGCGCGGTGTGAGCAGGGTTGGCAGACAAGAAGAACATCGTGGGAACTCTGTGGGGGTGAAGCGTGAAACCGACGACCGGCAGAAGACCGCGACAGGCGGCGAACGCCCGAAGACCACCGCAATGGCCGCACAGGGAATGAACCTGTGAACGCCATGTCGTTAGGGTAGCGGCACTCTAGAGGGCCTACCCCAACACTGTCAACATTGTTTTTGATTTTTCTAACAGAATTCTTTTGCGCGGCGCGCGCAGCGAGAATTCGCGGGCGGGCGCGATCAGTGGCTGTTGTTGGGCGCGGCAGGCGCGGCAGGCGCAGCGGGCGCGGCCGTCGAGGCGTTGCGGCTCTGGCCCGACGACGAGGTCGCCGGCGCGTTGGGGTTGGGCGCGCCCACCTCGGCGGGAACGTACTGCCGACCGCGCGCGCAGCCTGCGACCTGGCGCGTGCGCCCGATCACGTCGAGGCGCGTGATGAGGCACGTCACGCGGCGGTTGCGCGCCCAGGCGACCTCGTTGGAGCGCGGGTCGAGCGGGCAGTACTCGCCGTAGCCCGCGGGCACGAGACGCTCGCGCGCGACGTGGCGCGCCACGAGGGCCTGCACCACCGCGTTGGCACGGTCGCGCGAGAGCTGCAGGTTGTGGTCGTCGGGGGCGCGCTCGTCGGTGTGGCCCTCGACCTCGAGCTGCTGAATGTCGGGGCGCCCCGTGAGCAGCTGCGCGAGCTCGTCGAGAATCTCGCGGTTGGTGTTGTTGTCGACGATCTGCGCGCTGTCGGTCTCGAACTGAATCGGGTCGAGGTCGACCACGGTGCCGATCACGCGCAGGCGGCCCGTGTCGGGGCAGCCGTCGGTGTCTTCGAGGCCGTTGAACACCTCGGGCTCGTTGCGGCAGTCGCGGCCCTCGGCGCTGCGGTCGGCGAGGTCGAGAATGCCGTCGCGGTCGTTGTCGGGGTCGGGGCAGCCGTCGTCGTCTTCGAAGCTGTCGCGGTCTTCGGGCTCGTTGGGGCACAGATCGTCGGTGTCGAGAATCTGGTCCTGGTCGTTGTCGGGGTCGGGGCAGCCGTTCTCGTCTTCGAAGCTGTCGCGGTCTTCGGGGTCGTCGGGGCACTGGTCCACGTTGTCGGCGATCTGGTCGCCGTCGCGGTCTTGCACCTCGCTGTCGGGGCAGCCGTCGGTGTCCTGCTGGCCGTTGCGATCCTCGGGCACCAGGGGGCACTGATCGTCGGTGTCGAGGATGCCGTCGCGGTCGTTGTCGGGCTCGGGGCAGCCCTCTTCGTCTTCGAAGTTGTCGAAGTCTTCGGGCTCCGTGGGGCAGCGGTCGACGTCGTCGCGAAACCCGTCGCCGTCGGTGTCGCCCACCGTCGGCTCGAAGATGAAGCCCACGAACCCGCGGAAGGTCGCCGACGCGAGCGCGGGCGTGACGCGCGGACCGGCGCCCACGAAGAGGTACGAGTTGCGGTCGACGAAGATCTTCGCGCCGAGCACGGCCTCCATCGGGGTGGTCGAGAGGGCGTCGCCGAAGCCGTTGAGGTACTGCGCGCCGTAGAGCTCCGCCATGAGGTCGACGACGTTGCCGAGGCGGTACGAGGCGCCCAGGCCGAACGTGAGCGACGGCCCGTACGAGACAGCCGTCGCGCCCTGCTCGTTGGCGGGCGTAAGCTGCGCGTAGTCGCCGAAGGGGAGGCGAAACCCGAGGTTGCCCGCCACGCGAAACGCGCGCGAGAAGCGCCGCTCGATGGCCACCGAGGGCCACACCCACGGCCCCGGCTCGCCCGCGAAGGCGCGCCCGCCGCCCATCACCGGCACGCCCACCTGCAGCATCACCGCGAGGCCCACGGGCCAGTACTCGCCGCGCAGCCAGCGCAGCTTGGCGTGCAGAATGATGTCGCCGAGGCCCTGGTAGTTGAGCCCCTGCTGGCCCGTGTTGTACTGGCCCAGGCCCAGGCCGGTGTTGGTGCCGCCGGCCATGGTCATCTCGTTGTTGGGGCCGCTCACGAGGTGAAACGGCACCTGCGCGCCGAGCACGAGCAGGTTGCCGATGCCCACGTTCGCGTGAAACGTGCCCGAGATCATCGAGTCGACCAGCGCGGTGTTGCCCGTACCGATGCGCGCGAGGTCGGTGCCCACGTCGAGAATGAGGCCGAACGAGAAGGCTCCGGAACCGAGAATGTCGGTGCCGTTGACCGTGATCAGGCCCTTCGAATCGATCGCGGGACGAAACAGCCGCAGGTCGAACGAGCCCGCCGTGAGCGGCGCATCGGAGGTCTGCGCGTGGGCGTTCGACGTGGCGCTCGCGAGCGCGCCGAGGAGACTCACGCCTGCCAGCAGCGCGCGCGGCGACCAGTGGGGAAAAAGCCGGGCTTTCATCGGCGCGGACGGTAAGTTGCAACCCGCCGTCCCGTCAATCACTCCGCGTGGGCGCGGCGAGCGCTACGAGCCCGCGTCGAGGTCGCTGGCTTCGTCGCTGGCATCGTCGCCAACGGCGTCGCGGGCGTCGTCGACCGCCGCGTCGCCCGCGGCCTCGTCGGCCGTATCGACGGAGGCCCGGTCGCGCGACACATCGACCGCGCTGTCGGGCTTGGGGCCCTCGGGCACGATGACGCGCACGACGCGGTCGCCGAGCACCACGCCGTCGCCCACGAGCGTCACGCGCACGAAGAACAGCTGCGGCATCTCGAGGCTGGGCACGCGCGTGTTGCGCACCCGCACGCGAAACGTGAGCCGCGTGCGCGTCGAGACCTCGGCGAAGGTGTCGGCCACGCCGTCGAGCGAGCCGACGGGCTGGCGGTCTTCACGGCGCGGCTCGCTGAGGCCCGCGGGCACCACCGCCGAGAGCGCCTCGACGCCCACGATGAACCCGTTCGGGTCGCCCTCGACGCCGCTCCCGACGGTGCGAAACGCGAGGCTGTCGAGGAAGCGCGTGATGGCGTCGAGCACCGAGAACGTGAGCCCCGAGCCGTCGGAGCCGATGTCGAACACCAGCGGGCACGCGCCGCTCGTCGCCGCGCGCGTCATGCCCCCGAGGCCCGTGACGCAGCGACCGCCCTCGGGCGCAACCACCGCGCCGGTGGCCGCGGCGAGGGCCTCGAGCTGCGGCCGCGCGGGCTCGCCCGACGCGATGCCGATCACCCGCACGCCGTTGGCGCGCAGGGCGCTGGCGGCCTCGGCGAGCGAGTGCGTGCCGGGCACCAGGGCGCCGTACTCGATGGGGTCGTGCGAGGGCGCGTCGGTGACGTGCACCACCACGCGCGCCGAGCCGCTACGAAACCCGACGCCCCCCACCGAGCCCGAGCCCGCCACCTCGGGCCGCGGCGTGAAGCGCTCGATGCTGCCCCCCGCGGGGCCCGCGAGGCCCGCGCCCGTGCCGATTTGATAGAGCGCCTCGACGGAGGCCTCGGCCACGTCGCCGCCGTTCTGCAGCGGGCGGTCGAGGTTGAACACGGCCACCGCGACGCGGTTGAAATCCGTGGTGATCGGCGTGAGCAGGTCGTAGGGCCGATCGCCCTGCAGGCCGAAGGGCCGCACGGGAAAATCTGCGAAGCGCGACACGCCGATGGCGAGGTCGCTCACGCGCATACGAAGCCGCGGTATGAGCGTCTCCTGCAGGTTGGCCTTGAGCGACTGAATCTCGCCGCCAAAGCTGCCCGTCGTGTCGATCGAGAAGTGCACGTCGAGGCGCCCCGCGCGCGGCTCCACGTCGAGCGTAAACGACTGCTCGGGGTCGCCCTGCGCGAGCACGTACGTCACGTCGTAGCGGGGGTACGGGTTGACGCCGCGCGGCGGCAGCGCGCCCTCTTCGTACACGTCGTTGCCGAACAGCACCGGGATGTCGAGCGGCGGCACGTCGTCGATGGGCTGCCCCATGATCGACGGCGGCCTCTCGACCGAGCACCCCCACGCGCACGCCATCGCACAGAGGCTCATCGCGAGGCGGTGCCTGAGGCTCGTCGAGCGGGTCACGGTGCGCGAGCCTACCACCGTCAGCGGCGCCAGTGTCCCCGCGAGGCCTGGCCCGACACGTAGCCCCGCTGCCGCGAGATGAGCCCGCGATAGGTGAGCTCGCGGTCGTTGGCGAGCAGCGCGTAGAGCACCTTGCCCGTCGCCTCGGCGTCGTCGGTGGCGCGGTGCGCGTTGGTGAGGTCGACCCCCACGCGCGCGGCCACCTCGCCGAGCTTGAAGCCCTTGGCGCCCGCCTGCAGCGCACGCGCCCACACGAGCGGGTCGATCCAGTCGGTGCCCACGCGCAGGGCCGGCGGCGACTGCCGCGTCTTCGTCGGCGTGATGCCCGCGCGGCGCATCTCGGCGTAGATGAAGCTCCGGTCGAAGCCTGCGTTGTAGGCGACCGGAATTCGCCCCCGCAAGAGCTCCACCACCTTCTTGGCAATCTGTTCGAAGCGGGGCGCGCCCTTCACCTTGTCGTCGGTGATGCCGTGCACCGCCGCGGCCTCGGCGGGAATGGGCATCCCGGGGTTTACAAGCTCGCCGAAGCGCTCGATCACCTCGCCGTTCTGAAAGGTCACAATGGCGATCTCGACGATGCGGTCGCCGCGCGCGGGGTCCTTCCCCGTGGTCTCCGTGTCGATCAGCGCCAGCGGCAGCGCGTGCCACGGCAGGTCGACCTCGAGGTCGTCGGCGAGGCCCAGCTGCGCGGGCGGCGCGCGCAGCAGAAACTCGGTGATCCCCGGGTAGGGGAGCCCGGTCGGAAAGCAGCCGCAACCCTCGTGTCGTGCCATGGCGCGGGCGCATCGGAACACGGTTCCCTCCGCGCACGCCACCTATCGACCAGCACTCTCCGCTAGCTTGCGCCGGCGTTTCTTTTCTAGACTCGCGCATCATGTCGCCGCGCCGCTCCACGCTCGCCCTGTGCCTCTTCGCGCTCCTCGGCTGCGCGACCACGCGCCTCCCGCCGCCGCCACCCGATCCCCCCAACGAGCTCACGCTCGACGCCGAGCGCATCCGCCGCGGCGCCGCGCCCGTCACCGTCGCCGCCGACACCGAGCGCGACGAGGGCCGCATCCGCGTGGCCCTCCTCCAGCGCCGCACCTCGCTGCAAGAGTGCTTCGAGCGCATCCTGCCGGCCAACCCCGACGCCGAGGGCCGCGTCGACGTCACCTTCGTCGTCGAGACGTCGGGCCTCATCCACGACGCCGTGGGAGAGACCTCCGTCGCCCCGCTGCGCCCCACGAAGGAGTGCGTCCTCGGCATCGTGCGCGCCCTGCGCATCGAGGGCGTGCAGCACGCCTCCGTGGTGCGCTTCCCCTTCGAGTTCGAAAACCCCCTCCTCGAGCTCAACCTCGCCGAGATCGCGCTCCACCCGCGCATGCGCATCACGGTGCCCACCAGCGCCGCGGTGGCCGTGCAGGCGGGCACCGGCGAGCTCAGCTCCGCCGAGGTGCAGACCCTCCTCGACGCCCAGGCCCAGCCCATGCTCGCCTGCTACACTCCCCTCCTCCGCGGGCCCCTCCGCCGCGGCCAGCAGCGCCCGCAGGGCACCGCGCGCTTCGAACTCACCGTGGCC
The DNA here is from genome assembly GCA_903885885.1 of uncultured delta proteobacterium. GTDB lineage: Bacteria > Myxococcota_A > Polyangia > Polyangiales > CAISKJ01. The sequence goes on along the minus strand of CAISKJ010000386.1, from coordinate 2,059 downwards.
CCCGACGGCGCCCTCGCCGACATCGACCGCGTCGAGACCACCGACCCCGTGCCCCAGGCCACCGACTGCCTCCTCGGCATTCTGCAGGGCATGCACTTCCGCTCCACCGGGCGCCGCACGATCGTGCGCCTGCGCTTCGCCATGCGCCCGCAAGAGGCGCCCGCCACGCCGCCCGCGCAGCCCTGACCCGACCGCTTCCTCTCAGGCTTTTTTCATCGCCCGCCAATGACTGAAACCGCGACGCGGGCGCGACGAGAGTCATTGGTTTTTCGGGGCATTGGGTTTACACCGGCGAGCCATGAAGTCCGCCGGGGCGGTGCGCCCCGTGCGGGCCCTTCGGTTCGTATCCCTTCAGGAGGCTCGATCAGCATGAGAACGCGGTTCTGGACGACGGTGTCAGCGGGCACGCTGGGTGTGGTGTGCCTCTCGGCGCCTGCGATGGCGCAGACGACGCGGCGAATCAACATCAACTCCACGCCGCCCGGCGCCACCGTGCGCCTCGACGCGCAGGCGTCGCCGCCCATCGGCAACACGCCGATCCGCAACCGCGCCGTGCGCTCGGGCGCCCACACGCTCTTCTTCGAACTCCCGGGCTACGTGCCCGGCCGCCTCGACATCAACGTCGCGCGCAACGGCGAGGCCTTCACCGGCTCGCTCCAGCAGGCCGGCAGCATCAACATCTCGTCCGACGTGAGCGGCGCCGCCGTCACCATCGACGGGCAGGAGCGCGGCAGCTCCCCCGTGCGCGTCGACGGCCTCGCGCCCGGCCAGCACGTCGTCGAGCTCCGCGCGCCGGGCCTGCCTCCCTTCTCGCAAACCGTCACCGTGCAGGGCGCCCAGGTCGCCTCGGTGAGCGCCACGCTGCGCCCCGCGACGGGCACCGTGCGCGTCATCGTCACGTCGTCGTCGGGCGCCGCCCCCGGCAACGTGACGGTCATGCTCGACGGCTCGCCCCTCACCGGCGCGCCCCCGTCGAGCGACCAGGTCACCGTCGGCTCCCACGTCGTGCAGGTCAACGCCGAGGGCTTCCGCCCCGTCACCCAGCAGGTGAGCGTCACCGCGGGGCAGACGCAGGCCATCGCCGTCACCCTCGAGGCCGTGGTCAACGGCGGCACCGTGCGCGTCGTCACCACCACCGCCAACGCCGAGGTCTTCCTCGACGGCGAGCGCGTGCAGGGCGCGCCGGCCCAGGCCAACAACGTCGCCGCGGGCACCCACACCATTCGCGCCACGGCGTCGGGTCGCTCCACCGTCACCCGCGAGATCACCGTCACCGCGGGCCAGGTCACCGCGCTCGACCTCGGCGAGCTCCCCATGGCCTCGCAGAACGGCCGCATCTCGGTGCGCGCCTCGGTGCCCGAGGCCGAGGTGCTCCTCGACGGCGCCTCCGTGGGCCGCGCCCCCTACGAGCGCGCCGACGCCCCCCCCGGCGAGCACATCGTCGTCGTGCGCGCCGCGGGCTTCGAAGACCTCCGCCGCACCTGCACCGTGGGCGCCACGCAGGCCTGCGAGGTCGTCGCCGACCTGCAGCGCGCGCGGCCGATGGGCGTCGTCCACGTCGAGGCCGTCGACCCGCAGGGCGCCCCCGTCGCCAACGCGACCGTGCGCATCAACGACGAGACCGAGAGCCGCCCCCTCGGCGACATCTCGCTCCCCACGGGCACCACCCGTGTCACGGTGAGCGCCGACAACTTCGAGCCCGTGGTGCAGTCGGTCAACATCGCCCAGGGCGGCACCGCGCAGGTGCGCGCGCAGCTCCGTCGCACCGGCATCACGGGGGCCGACGTGGCCCGCCGCCGCGGCGCGATCAGCACCTTCGGCGCGGCCCCCCTCGTGCGCGGCGACGGCGCCTTCGACCTCCTGGCGGGCTACGGCGGCCACCCCCTCGCGGTGCGCGCCACGCTCGGCTTCATGCCCCACGGCCTCTTCACCGTCGACGGCGGCCTCACCATTCGCACCACCTTCACCTGGTACGAGTTCGAGCTCCGCAGCCGCATCGGCCTCCGCCTCGCCAACGACGTGTTCGCCGTCGGCGGCGAGGTGCGCTTCTACGGCGCCC
>CAISKJ010000385.1 GCA_903885885.1 uncultured delta proteobacterium | reverse complement strand
GCTCCCTCGACCTCGGCGGCCCCGCCGAGCGCAAGGGCACCGACCTTCGCGGCGGCCGCACCACCCCCGCGCCGCGCCTCGACACTGTGCAGGTTGCGTACGGCCATCCCGTCGAGCGAGAAAGCGGTCGCACCCCGAGCGACCGGCCCGTGCCTCTGCGCGGCGAGCGCGCGTCGGTGCCTCCGACCCGCGCCGCGTCGACGGTGCCGCCGGGGCCGATGAACAACCCGCCCGAGGCGCGCATGCCGCCCCCCGTACCGCAAGCCTGGCGCCCGCCGCAGAAGTCGCGCGTGCTCTTTCGCCTCGCCGTGCTCGCGGCCATGATGGTCGGCGGCATCGCGGCGATCCTCCAGACGCCCGGCGTGCTGCGCCCGCGGCCCTCGCTCGGGCGCATGCCCGAGGTGCCCTCCGAGAGCGCGCGCGGCGCGGGCGGCGACCTGCAACCGCTTGCGTGGGGCGTGGGCGAGGTGCGCGTGTGGCGCGGCGCCGCGACGAGCACCGACGCGCGCTACCTCTTCGCCGCCGTGCTGCGCATGGGCCACGGCGACCGCGTGAGCGGGTACATCTCGTGGACGATCGAGCGCGCCGAGGGCGTCGCCGCGGGCGAGCAGGTGCGCGAAAACGTCGAGGGCACCTACGACGTGACGCTGGGCGCGCTCGACATTCACGGCACGCTGAGCACCAACCCCCTTGTGTACCCCGTCAACGCGTACCGCTTTCGGGCCCGCGGCCCCAACGTGATCGACGGATCGTCGCTCGACGCCGCGCTGGTGCTCGTCGGCACGCTCGCGCAGCCGACGCCCGCCGCCGCGCGCGACGCCAGGGCCCGCTGACGGCCTGCAGGGAAGGGTGCAATCGTCGCGGCTTCGCGTATGGTCGCGCCACCCAACAATGTCCGAGGTGGAGGATCGAGCCAATCTGGTGCTCGCCGGGCGCTATCGCCTGATCGAGCCCATCGCCGCGGGAGCGGCGCCCGAGGCCTGGCGGGCCGAGCTGCTCTCGGGGGGACACGTCGTCGTGTTCTACTACCCCGACGCGGCGCTCAAGGGCTCCGGCGCGCAGCGGTTTCTCCACGACGCGCCGTACCTTCGGGGCGTCGAGCACCCGCGCCTCGTGCCGCTCCTCGACGTGGGCGTCGATCCGACGGGCGCCGTGTACGGCGTGGCCCCCGCGTTCGAGGGGCGCACGCTCGCCGCGCAGGTGGAGCAGGTGGGCGCGCTCTCGCTCGACGACGCGCTGCGGGTCGTGTGCGACGCCCTCATGGCCCTCGGCGCGCTGCACGAGCGCAACCTCGTGCACCAGGGCGTGACGTCGGCCGAGGTGCTCCTCGAGCCCGACGCCGAAGGAAAGCTCCGGGGCCGACTCCTCCTCGCGGGCGCGCTCGGCGTGGTCGCGCGCGGTGCCGTGCGCGGCGCAAAGAGCGACGCGAAGCTGGCCTTCGGGTCGCCGCACCACCTCGCGCCCGAGCAGTGTAGGGCCGAGGCCGTCACGCCCGAGACCGACGTGTGGGCCGCGGGCGTCGTGCTCTTCGAAGCCCTCTCGGGTGCGGTCCCCTTCGACGGAGAGACGCCCCTCGAGGTGATCGCGTCGGTGCTCGCGAGCGACGTGCCCTCGCTCGAAGGGCGAGCGCCCGCGGCCGTGCTCGCGGTGCTCCACGAGGCCCTGTCGAAGCGCGCGGCCGACCGCCCGCCCGACGCCGAGGCCATGTGCCTCGAGCTCACGGCCGTACGCGGCTCCATCGCGCCCGCCGACGCGGAGGCGCGGCCCGCGCGCAAGCCGACGCCGACACACATCAAGACCTCGGGCATCTCGCGCGGACAGGCCACCGAGTTCGCCGCCGACGACCTCGACGCCCTCGTCTCTACGGTGCGCGCCGAGGCCTCGCCCGCGACGAACTTTCAGGTCGAGCTCGACGCGCAGGGCCCCGTTGAAGCGCCGCCCGCGCCCAGCGATTTCGACCTCGATTTCGGCGCCCCCGTCGCCTCGCCGACGGCCTACGCGACGCCCGGCGCCGCGCTCCCCGCGCCGCCGCTGCCTCCGTTTCCGCCCGCGCCTCCGCCGCCCCCACCGCCCCCGCCGCCGCAGCGCGACTCCGTCACGCATACCTCGCTCACGCACGAGATCATCGATCGCACGCGCAGCCCGCGGGTGCAGCGCGCGCGCACGGTCAACCCCTACGTGGCCTTCCTGGGCGTGGCGGCCGTCACGGGCGGGCTCTGCTATGCCGGCTGGCAGCTCTCGGGCACCGCGCGTGAACCCGTACCGACCCTTCCGCGCCCCGCCGACGACGCCGCCCGCCGCGCGCCCGCGGCGACCCCACAGGGCGCCCGCCCCGGGGGCGCGACCGACGGCGGAACGCAAGATCCCGCCCTCGGCGACGAGCGCCCCGACGACAGCCCGCGGCTCGAGAGCCAGACGCCGGTCGAGTTTGGCGAGCAGCTCCTCGTGCCCATGCCGTCGCTCCCGCGCGACGCGGTGACCCAGTTCGTGCGCCACGTGGTGGTGGCCGCCCCGACCGACGCCGCGCGCGCCCGCGGCTTCGCGAGCTGCGCCGACCAGACGCTCTTTCTCCACGCCGGCGGCCTCGTGGCGCCGATGCGCTCGGGGCCCCTCGACGCGCGCTGCGATTCGCTCGACCTCGCCCTCGTGCCCGACGTCGACGGCGACGACGCGCCCGACGTCGTGGCCGTCGCCACCGACAGCGGCGGGCTCGTGGTGGTCGGCTCGCGGAGGCTCCGCCCCGTGCGCCGCATCGCGCTGCAGGGCGCCGTCGCGGTGGTGGCCGGGCTCACGCGCACCGACCACCGTCGCGCCGAGCCCGTCGTGGTGGCGTACGTCTCGCCGCGCGGCGGGAGCGCTGCGCTCGTGGCCGTGGGCGTGCGGTCGGCGCGGGTGTACTGGCGCACCGACGCTTCGTTTACGCCGGCCTTCGCGAAGGACTATGGCCTCGCCGTGGGCCCCGACGCCGACGGCGACGGCGAGCCCGACGTGGTCACGGGCGTGCTGCGTGAGGGCACGCGGTGTGTGACGTTGCTCTCAGGCGTCGATGGGACACCTCGCTGGCCCGCGCCCCGGTGCTTCGACGGCGGCTCGGCGCAGACCCTCGCGCTCGGCCCCGATGTGAACGAAGACCGCCGCGCCGACGTGGCGCTCGGCAACAGCGTCGAGGGGCGCGCGCGGGTCCTGTCGGGCTCCGACGGGCGCACCCTCCGCACGATCGAGCCCACGTCGCCGGGCGAGGGGATCACCTTCGGGCTCGGCGCCGCGCTCGTGCCCGACCTCGCCCACGACGGCTTCGCCGACGTGGCGGTGCCGCGCACGCAGACCGACGGCGCCTCCGTGGATGTGTACTCGGCCAACGACGCGCACCGCCTCGGGCGCCGCGCGCTGCCCCTGCACGACGCGCCCGCGACGGCGATCGTGCGCGTGCTCTACGCCGAGGGCTTCGCGTTCGAGGGGAGCCGATCGCTCCTTGTGGCCTCGCCGCTCGGCGTGACCGCCCTCGGGGCCGCGTCGCGGCCCGAGACCCGCGACCCCTCCGAGAACCCTTGACGCCCTTCCCCGCAGCACTCCGCGTCCGTCGGCGTCCGTCGGCGAAATGAGTGTGCGGGAGTTGTTGGCGTTCGCGAGGCGATCCGTGGTAAGCGGTGCGTTGCACGGCGTCGCGTCCCCGGGGCACCCCCTACGCCGTACTTCGACCGTATCGACTGGCGGTCCTTAGGTTTCGCCAACCGGGGTATCCGAGCCGCTGCAGGCTCGGGCGAGGCCTCTCGCGCATCAAAGCGAAGCGCGGGCAATGCGGTCGCGTGCGTACGGCTCACTCCGAGCCGCCGAGGCACGCGGCGACGGTCCACCGGCGCGTGCCTTCAACGGGCGCGCGCAGGGCATCCAAAGCGGAGCAGACACGTGACGAATCACGGTCCCGAGATGAGAGATCCCGACGAGGCCCCCGAGCTCGAAGACGACCTTCACGAGCGCGACGGCGACGACGGCGGCGACGACCACGACGAGCCCGACGACGGCCGCGCCGACGGCGACGACGACGAGGCCCTGCCGGAGATTCCGCGCGCCGAAGAGGCGCTCAACCGCGAGCCCCCGCCGCCGCTCCCGCTCACCCCCGCGACCGCTGCCATCGCGCGCATGAGCGAGCGCTCGCTCTCGCGCACCGTCGGGATGAACGCGTACCAGAAGGGCCGCGGCTACGCGCGCCGGGGCAACGTGTTCGACGCGGGCGTCGACGCGTGGATCGCGCGCGGCAAGGTGCACGGCCGCGCCGCGGCGCCCTACGACGTCAAGATCGACATTCAAGAGTCGGGGGCCTTCCACTCGGCGTGCTCGTGCCCCGCGTGGCGCGGCCCCGAGCGGCACTGCAAGCACGTCGCGGCCCTCATCGTTCACCTGCGCGACCGGCTCAAGCACGTGCGCGACACGGTGATCGCGCAGCAGGCGCAGCAGCCGCCCGCGCACGGCCACGGCCACCGCGACGACGACCGCCGCGGCGGCGGCAAGCAGCGCAACAACAACAAGCGCGGCCGCCACGACGATGGGCCCCCCGTCGCGCGCGAGGTGGTGGTGCTCGATCGTTCGGGCCCGCGCGTGGTGAGCACGCACGGCGGCTCCGCGGCGCCGCTGCAGGTCGTCAGCGTCACGGTCGCGCCGGTGGAGCTCCGGTCGGGCTGGCAGGTGTGGATCCCCGCCGACGACCCCCGCCGCGCGCCCGATTTCGAGTACCGGCTCCAGGTGCGCTCGATGGCCATCGGGGTCACGGCCTACAACACCGAGACGCGCGCGGCGGTGTCGCCCGAGCTCGCGCTCGACGGCCTCGGGCCCTTCGTGAGCGCGCACCGGCCCATCTTGCGCGCCCTCGCGCGCCAGGCCCGCGGCGGCCGACAGACCACGGTGGAGCTGCGCGGCGAAGACGCCGCCGAGCTGCTCTCGCTCCTGCGCGGGCGCCGCGTGCTCGTCGAGCCCACGCTCATGGAGCTCCGATTCGTCGACGACCCGCTCTCGCCCCGCATGGAGCTCGAGCTCGCGGCCGCCGCGGGCGTGCGCGTGAAGGTGCTCTTCGAGCGCAAGAGCGACCAGCGCCGCTACGGGCTCTCGTCGGGGCTGTGGTTCGAAGGCCAGCCCGGCTGGCACGTCGACACCACGCAGGGCCTCGCGCGCCCCATCGTCGAGAGCGTCACGCCTGCGTGGCTCGAGCGCCTCTCGCGCGCGCCGTCGATCACGCACCCGCTCGAAGACCTCGGGCGCCTCCTCAGCGAGATCGTGCCCAAGACGGCCTTCGCGCTCGGCACGGAGCTCCCCGACCTTACGACCATCGCCGACCTCGTCGACGCGACGCCCACGTTCACCCTCCGCGCCGAGGGCGACCTCACGGTGGTGCGCGCCACGCTGCGCGCGGTGTACGACGAGGTCGAGCTCGACGTGGCCCCCGCCGAGCTCCCGCCGCCCCTCGCGATCGGCGCGGGCACGGCCGACCGCCCGAAGGTGATCCGCCGCGACATCGGCGCCGAGCGCGAGGCCGCCGACACGCTCTTCAACCTCGGGCTCGGCTTGCCCGACGGCCACGACCGATGGTTCGAAGCGCACGGCGAGCAGGCCACGGCCTTCTGGACCGAGGGCATCGGCTCGCTGCCCGACACCTGGGACCGCTACATCCCCGACGACCTCATCGACGTGACCGTGCGCGAGACGCCGGTGACGGCGCGCGCGCGCGTGTCTTCGGGCGTCGACTGGCTCTCGCTCGACGTCGAGTTCGAGAGCGAGGGGAGCAAGGTCAACGAGGACGACCTCCGCCGGGCCATCATCGAGGGCCGCCGCCTCGTGCGCCTCGAAGACGGCACCTACGCCCCCATCTCGAAGGAGAAGGTCGAAGAGGTGCTGCTGCGCATGGCCGAGATCTTCGCCGCGGGGCGCAAGCAGATCCCGCTGTCGCAGGCGGGCCGCGTGCAAGACCTCCTGCGCCTCGTGCCCGGCGCGCGCGTCGAGCCCGCGGCGCGCGACCTCATCGCGTCGCTGTCCGATCGGCGCTTCGAGATCCTCGCGAGCCCGAAGACGCTCAAGGCCACCATGCGGCCCTACCAGACCGAGGGCTTCTCGTGGCTGGTGTTCCTGCACAAGGCCCGCACCGGCGGCGTGCTGGCCGACGACATGGGCCTCGGCAAGACGCTGCAGACGCTCGCCCTGCTCACGTGGCTGCGCGAAGAGGCCGAGCGCTCGCCCGCGAAGGTCGAGGCCGCGCCCGCCGCGGTGGTGCACGCCGTCGTCGAGGGGCCGCCCCGCGGCGTCACGCACCGCACGTCGGCGACGGCCGCCGTGGTGCCCGCCGCGCGCGCCCGCAAGCCCGCGCCCGACGACGCTTCGAAGCGCAAGGTGAAGAAGGTCGTCGACGAGGCGGTGAAGGTCGTCGCGGTCGACGACGCCGCGAAGAAGAAGGGCGCGAAGAAGCCCGACGAGCCCGCGAAGTTTCGCCCGCCGCTGTCGCTCGTGGTGGCGCCCACGTCGGTGGTCACCAACTGGCTGCGCGAGGTCGAGCGCTTCGCGCCGCACCTGCGCGCCGTGGCGTGGACGGGGCCCGACCGCGAGAAGCGCCTCCACGAGGTCGAGGGCGCCGACATTCTCATCACGAGCTACGCGCTCCTGCGCCGCGACGAAGACTTCTTGCAGAAGTACGACTTCGCCTACGTGATCCTCGACGAGGCGCAGAACATCAAGAACCCCCTCTCGGCCACGGCGCGCGCGGCCAAGAAGATCCGCTCGCAGCGCAGGCTCGCGCTCACGGGCACGCCCATCGAGAACCGCCTCTCGGAGATCTGGTCGATCTACGACTTCCTCTCGCCGGGCATGCTGGGCGACCTCGGGGCCTTCGAAGAGCGCTACGCGCGGCCCATCGACCGCGGCGATCAAGAGGCCACGCGGCGGCTGCGCGCGGTGATCCACCCGCTCGTGATGCGCCGCACGAAGAGCGAAGTGGCGAAGGACCTGCCCGACCGCATCGTGGTCGAGCGCGAGTGCGAGCTGCCGAGCGCGCAGCGGTCGCTCTACGGCCAGGTGCTCGCGCAGGTGCGCGCCAACGTGATGGGCGAGATCGAGCGCGTAGGCATCACCAAGAGCCAGATCGCCATTCTGGCCGGCCTCACGCGGCTGCGTCAGGCGGCGTGCGACCCGCGGCTCCTCAAGCTGCCGGGCGACTTCGTCGACGAAGACTCGGGCAAGCTCGACTCGCTGCGGGAGATCATCTCCGAGGCGATCCAGTCGGGGCACCGCACGCTGGTGTTCTCGCAGTTCGTCGAGATGCTCACGCTCATTCGCCGCGCCCTCGAGAAAGACGGCGTGCGCTACGAGTACCTCGACGGGTCGACGAAAGACCGCATGGACCGCGTCGACAACTTCAACCGCAACGACACCATCCCGGTGTTTCTCATCTCGCTCAAGGCCGGCGGCTCGGGGCTCAACCTCACCGGCGCCGACACCGTGATTCACTTCGACCCGTGGTGGAACCCCGCGGTCGAAGATCAGGCCACGGACCGCGCGCACCGCATCGGGCAGACCCGCGTGGTGACCGCCTACCGGCTCATCGCGCGCAACACCATCGAAGAGAAGATCATGGCGCTCAGCGCCAAGAAGCGTGAGCTCGTGTCGAGCGTGCTCGGCAACGAAGACGAGCCCATGGTGCCCAAGGGGCTCTCGCGGGCCGACATCGAGGCGCTCCTCGCCGACGACGACGGCGCGGGCGACGAGGCGTAGCCGTGAGCGAGGGCGCGCTGCCTCCCTGCGGGCTGTACCGCAGCACCGTGGCCATCGGCACCGAGGTGCCCGCGGGGAGGCTCGTCTATTTTCACAACCACGGCGACCCCGGGCCCGGCGTGTACCTGCCCACCTCGTGGCTGCAAAACCGCGCGCGCTTCGCCGAGAGCGGCGTGCTCCTGCCCGGGCGCTGGTGGGCCGCCACGCTCGACGCCCTCGCGCCCGAGGGCTTCTACCGCGTGCGAGAGACCTTTCACTGCTGCGAGAAGCGCTGCCAGACCTTCGAAGTCGATCAGCTCGTGCAGCTCGGGTACACCGCCGAGGCCGAGCCTCTGCTCTTCGTGCCCGAGGTCATCGACAGCGTGCTCATCATCCCCGACCGCGGGGCGCGCATCGACCGCGCGCGCATCAGCAAGCTGCACCCGCTCAAGACGCCCGTGTCGTCGAGCGAACCCGGCCTCCAGTAGTTCCGTACGAATCGAGTTTGACGGCACCTCTGTAAATCGGAGATAGCTTCGGCATGCGTGTGCAAGGCTCTCGATCGCGTTTCGTGTCGCTGATCCCCGCGGTCGCTGCGGGCTGCGCGCTCCTCTTCGGGTCGAGCGCGGCCGACGCGCAGGTGGGCGCGCGCCTCTCGGGGCGCGTCGAGGGCGGCGGCACCATGCTGGTGTCGACGCCGCAGAGCGACCGCTACGGCTTCGGCTACACGGGCCGCCTCGATTTCGGCGTGCGCGTGGGCGGTCCGGTGCACCTCCACGCCTTCGGTCAGTTTCTCAACTGGCCCGCGTCCGACGCGCAGCCGGGCGCGGGTCCCGGTCAGGCCCTGCTCCTCGGCGGCGGCCTCGGCGTCGAGCCCGAGATCGTGTCGCGCGTGAAGCTCCGCGCCGAGGCCGAGCTCGGCGTGAGCGTCAACGGCGCAAACTCCGACGCGCGCTTCACCTGGGGCCTCGGCGTGGGCGCGTGGTTCGGCGTGGCGAGCGTGGTCGACCTCGGGCCCATCGTGCGCGTGGGCAGCGTGCTCGCCGCCGAGTCCGAGAGCGCCGACCCGGGCAGCGCGTACTTTCTCACCTTCGGCCTCGCGGTCGCGTTTCACGGCGCCGCCGACGCCGCGCCGCCCGCCGCGCCCGAGGAGCCCGAGCTCAATCGCACCATCGCGGCCCCGCGTGAGACCCCCATCGCCGTGCACGAGACCATCGCGGTCACGGCGCCCGCGGCGCCCGTGCTCACGCCGCCCGCACCGGTGGTGGTCGAACAGCCCGTCGCGGCGCCGCCGCCCGCGCCGCTCGCCACCGTCACCGAGACCACGCCCGAGCCCGAAGAGGAAGGTCGTCACGGTCGCCACGGTCGCCACGGTCGTCACGGCGGCGGCTCGCGCCACGGTGGCGGCTCGCACCACGGTGGCGGCTCGCACCACGGCGGCGGCTCGCACCACGGCGGCTCCCATCGCCGTCACCACTGATCGACGGGCGAGGTCGGCGCGCCGCTACCGCGAGGGCGCACAGGTGTGCTTATCATCGCGGCCCTTGTGGTGAGACCGTCGCGCACGCTGTCGGCGATCGTGGTGGGCGTGGGCGTCGCGCTCGCGTCCTCGACGGCGCGCGCTGAAGACCACGCGCCGCGGCTGCGCGAGGCGCCCGAGGTCGCGCTTCCCGCCGACGGCGCGCTGCCTTCGGGGGCGTCCGTGCGCCTCGAGATCACCGTCGATGACACCGGCGCGGTCACCGACGCAACGGTGCTCGAGGGC
>CAISKJ010000384.1 GCA_903885885.1 uncultured delta proteobacterium | reverse complement strand
CGCGCCGCAGCCGCGCAGCGCGCACGTGGTCGACAACCTGCGCGCCGACCTCGCGCAGGGCGCGACGCTCTACCCCGTGGCCCACGGCTACGAGCTCCCCTTGCGCCTCGCGTGGCGCGCGGCGGCGCTGCGGGCGCAGGGGCGCGTGGCGTACGTGATCCCGCCGGGCGGGAGCACCGCGCTCGGCGCGTGCGGATACATCGACGCGGTGGCCGAGCTGCGCCAACAGCTCGCCACGGTGGGCGTCGGCTCCGTCGACGCGATGGTGTGCGCGCTGGGCTCGGGGGGCACGCTCGCGGGACTCATGGCGGGGCAGCGCCTGCACGGCGTGTCGGGCGAGGCGTGGGGCGTGCGCGTGACGCCGCGGGTGATGAGCGACGCCGCGCTGGTGGCGTGGCTGGCCAACGGCGCGATGGACCGCATGGCGCCGCGGGGCGTGCGGCCGGCGCGGGTGACGCGCGGCGAGGTGCGCATCGTTCACGACGCGCGCGACCCGGGCTACGGCGTCGAGACGCGCGCGGCGCGCGACGCGATCGAGCTCTTCGCGAAGGACGACGTGCACCTCGACGCGACGTACACGGGCAAGGCCGCGGCGGCGCTGGTGGCGATGGCCCGCACGGGTCCGCAACGCGCGCGCTACCTCTTCTGGAACACGCTCTCGTCGGCGCCGCTGTCGGCGCTCACGCCCGACACCGAGGCGGCGCTGCCGGGCGCCATCGAGGCGCTGCTGGCGTAGGGGTCACCCGGTGCGACGATGCGGGGTCGGCTCGCTCCCTCGCCGAGAGCGCACCTCGCGATCGAGTCGATCGTATGTGTCGCTCATCCACGCGCGCGTCGCCCCACGGGCAGCCGCGACCCATCGACCCACGACCTCTCTACGGTGCTCGTAGAAGGCCGTGAAATCACGTACATCACCGGGCGGTTCGAGAATCTGATCGGTCAATCGTTGCGCCACCGGGGAGCGTTCACCGAAGCGCGCCGTCAGGGCGACCGCGAGCGCAGGCACTTCGTCGCGCGCAAACGAGAGCATTTGCGCGACCTCGTCGGCGCGGCGCACGTCGTCACCGATCCACGCCATGACGCGCTCCGCGGGAAGCTGCCCGAGCACGTTGTAGGCGCCGAGCGTATCGACCAGGACCGCACGCGCGGTCGGAGAGCTTTCGAGAATCAGCACGAGCGAGTCCCACAGCGTGTCGGGGGCAAGCTTCGCGCACTCCACGACGAGCACAATAAGCTCTGCCGACATGCCCCCATCGGAAACGACGGCGCGCAGCGCGGCCTTCGCGACCGCGTCGACGCGTCCCGTTGCGAGGAGGCGCTCTGCGGCGCGCACGAACTCCCACGCGCTGTGACCAAGCTCATCGTGCGACGCGATCTCGACGAGCGCGCGCTCCAAGGCGCCTGCCTCGCGCGCGGTGAGTTCGCGCCCTCCCTCGGCCAGACGATCGAGCACGACGGCCCGCGCGTACGGGCGATCGAGAGACGCGAGGAACAACAGGAAGCGTCCGCGCGCCTCCTCGGAGACGTCTTCCCAACGTCCCCAGCTGAGCATCTTCAACGGGAGATCGCGCGCCTCGTCATGCGCCAGGAGGCGTTCGACGAGCGCGATCCACGCGTCGTGGGGGCCCACACGCACGATGATCTCGAACACCGCACGTGCAAGGTGCGGATCGCTTGACCACGCGTCGACCCAACGGCCCACGAGCTCCCGTCGGTTCGCATCGCTGTGCCCGACACAGTAGAACGCGAGCAGCGTAGTGCGCCCCGGCGCGCGCGCGCGCTCGACCAGCGTATCGAGGAGCAAGCACGACGTGTCGAGGGCTCCCGCAAGGATCGTGAATCGCGGGGAGCTGTTGTCCGCCTCGAGGTCCGCGAGGTGCGCGCGCAACGGCAGTTCGGGGAGGCGCAACCCCTCCTCGATGAGCGACGTGAAGTCGCGCGTCTCTGCGAGTCGGTCGTCGTCGGTCAGCGCCCAGGGTGCTTGAACGCGCTCGCGCAGCCGCTCGCCGTACGTGCTCCCGCGCGTCTCATGATCGACGACGGCCCAGAGCGCATCTCTCGCCCCGCTGACGCGCATCGCGACGTGGTGCTCGGCCTCCGATGCACGGCGCACCTTCAAGCGCAGCGCTTCGGGGAGCGCCCGCAGCGCATCGCGCAGAGGGGCCTCGAGCCCTTCGAGCAGCCCCGCGGTGATCGCCATGCGAAGATGCTCGACGACGGCGGCCTGCGCGAGCACGAGAGCCTCGCCGACACCCGCGCAGGCGCAGCGCAGCAGTAGCCGCCAGAGGGCCTGGTATCCCGACCGCATCGCATCGGGGTCCGGTCGACGCGCTTCGTCGGGCTCAGAGGTGCCTCGCTGCCACGTCCACTGCGACGGTGTGAGCGCAAGGCCGCGCACCGCGGCGACGCGCTCTGCTTCGGGCCCCAAGAGGCACCGCTGTTCGGCAACGCTCATCCTCGCTTCGTGCGATGGTCCGTCAGGCCAGATCCACGGCAGAAACAGCCATCCCCACACGGAGGTCGCTCGATCGACGTAGGCTTCGTTCTCTGCCAGCGTCAGGCGAAACAACACCGCTTCGAGCGTCGCGAAGGGTACCTTCGCTCGCGCGATCTGCCGCAGGGCCGCGATGAAGGGCCGCCGCACGCGACGTTGCAACCGCAGTGCATCGAGGGAGGTGTGTTCGACTCGATGGGCGAGATGTTCCAAGGTCTGCGCGGGGTCGATCTCGGCGCAGAGGCGCAGCGCGGTGAGCAGGGGCGACGTCTCAACCTCGGCGAGGGAGGCCGGTCCGAGCAGGAGCGCATCGGAGACCGTGCGCGCAACCGATGAGAGGTGTGACGAATCGATGCCTGCTTCGCGGAGTCGCTCGACGAGCTTCGCAATTCGCTCGGGGCACCGCTCCACGATGCGCCGCGTGATGGGGCGATCGGGCTCGCCGTCGGTGAGGAGGCTCCACACCTCGCGCTCCAGCAGGTAGGGGGTGACGTAGCGCCTGCGCGCCTTTCGCACGATGCCTCGCGCTTCACAGGCTGCGATCAACCTCTCGAGTTCGAGCCTGTCCGCGAGGTTTACGGCGAGAGCCAGTCGCTCGCATTCGTCGTCGCGAATGTCAGTCCAGTCTTCGCCCCGAGCGAGCATCACGGCGAGGAGCGCCCGCGCGTGTTGCTTCGCTTCAGGCAACGCTCCTCCGGGCACGAGCGCCCGACATATCGCGTCGCGCCTCGTACTGATCGGGCTCTCCCTGGCGACCAGGATCGCGAACCAGGGATATCCCTGGGTAAGCCTGTGGATGTGGCGAACCTTGTCGTCGTCGAGTTCGCGCTGCACCACCGCGCGGATGATCTCGCACGACGCCTGCTCCGACAGCGGCTCCAGCTGCACGACCGGACACCCGAGGGCGCCCAGGTCCGGCGACAGCCCCGAGGGGTAGATGAGCACCATGCGCGCGGCGACGCCATCGGAGCCGTGCTCGGTGGCCGCTACGATGAACTTCTCGCGCAGCGTTCGCACGTTGGCGCTGGTGCAGTCATCGACCACGAAGAGCGCCCCCGGCGCCCGCTGGAGCAGCCCCGCGTCGAGCTCACGCGAAACAAAGTCAGGGTCATTGGACACGACCGCGTGCGACCCGCGGCTCGATCGCTCGAGCGCGTGTTGTACAAATCGCGTCTTGCCGATGCCCGGCGGCCCGACGACGCAGATCACCGCGTCCTCAGGCGCGCGAACGCCAAGACCGAAGAGGTCATCCATCTGCTCGAGCGACGTTGCGCGCGCTGGGTCCTCCCCCCAGAGCGGCACCGGGCGGTTGTCGAGCGGCTTCTGCCACTGCGCGAACGACATCAGCGTCGAGTAGGCGCGGACGCCCGCCGTCATCCCCCAGCGCTCCCCCAGCGCGGGCGAGCGCATCGCGCGAAGGTAGGCCGAGAGATCACGCCCATCGATCACGTCGATGCGCTCGAAGAGCATGGCGGGATTGATGCTCAGGCGTGCCGCGTAACGCTCCGCGAGGTCCCTTCGCACCCCGGTCTTCTCAGCCATTGCACCGTCTGCGCGCGGCGCTTCTGGGGCAGCTGCGTTCGCAGACTTCTTCGCACCTCCCTTCGATCTCTCGCCCTTTGCCTTCTTTCCCTCGGTTGGAGGCGCCGGACAGAACTGCGACGTTACGACCAGCAGTCTGCCTCCCGCTTGGAGCACAGGGAGCACCCGTTCCGAGAGATTGCTGGCGTCTCCCCGCGCGCCCTTCAACCAGTTGCTCCCAGCTTTGCAACTGACGAGGAGCGTTGTACCCACAGGGCCATCACCGAGGAGGGTGCGAACCGCTCGCGTTCGAGCGCACCAGGCCTCGCTCGACACTTGCGGAGCCGCGCGAAACTCGATGCGCAGGTCGACGCCTCCGTCGTTTTGGCTCCTAGGTGCAGGGCCCTCGACGTGGGTGCCGTTGAGAGACCAGCGCTCGCTCGATTCGGCCAGCACTAGATCTCGACAAAACAGCTCGAACGAGTGCGGATCGAGGGTCTGCACCCAGTCATCGCGGAGCGTTTCCCAGCCGAGCCACATCATCGCACGACGACCGTACCACAGAGCCGCGCGCGCCCCGCCACGCGCCGTCGCGCTGCCGAAAACTGGAGCGCCCGCGGGCCGAGGCGCTCTGCTCGCGGCCATGAAGCTGGAGACGATCGAGCTGAGCGCGGTGATCCCCGGGTCGCCCGCCGACGTGTTCAAGGCGTGGATGACCTCGAAGGGCCACGCGGCCTTCACGGGGGCGCCCGCGACGGTGGAGCGGCGCGCGGGCACGCGGCACACGGCGTGGGACGGGTACATCCACGGCTGGGTGCTCGCGGTGGGCGCGGGCCGCAATGCGACGTTCGCGTGGCGCACGACCGACTTCGCGCCGACCGACATCGACTCGGTGGTCGACCTCTCGATGGCGCGCACCAAAGGTGGAACGCGCGTGAAAATCACCCACACGGAGATCCCCGAGGGGCAGGGCGCGCGCTACGCGAAGGGCTGGGAGGAGTTCTACTTCACGCCTCTCACGAAGCACTTCGCGGAGAGGGCGGAGACGAAGAAGACTGTGCTGGCGAAGAAGAAGCCCGCCGCGAAGAAGAAGGTGGCGGCGAAGAAGAAGCCCGCCGCGAAGAAGGGGCGCTAGCCGGCGCGATCACGCGCGGCCGTGCATCCACTTCTTGAGAATGGGCGTGAGCGCGAGGAGCAGGAGCGCCGGGCCGATGGAGCTCACCACGAGGAAGCCGTAGATGGGCACGTGGCGGTGCGAGAGCACCTCTTCGAGCGTGCCGGCGAGGTAGTTCGCGATCGCCGACGAGGTGAACCACAGGCCCATCGCGAGCGAGCCCACGCGGGCGGGCGCGAGGCGCGTCACCATCGAGAGGCCGATGGGCGACAGGCACAGCTCGCCGATCGTGTGGATGGCGTACACGGCCACGAGCCACGAGGGCGACACGGTGCCGTGATCGCCCGCCAGCTTCTGGCCCAGGTACATCACGATGAAGCCGAGCCCCAGCACGATCATGCCGATGGCCATCTTGGTCGGCGTCGAGGTGCGCAGGCGCCCTGAATCGAGCGAGATCCACATCTTCGAGAAGAGCGGGCCGAGCGCCACGATGAGCAGCGGGTTGATGGCCTGAAACTGCGCCGCGGGGATCACATAGTGCCCCGTCGCGAGGAGTTCCTTCACGCCGGGGGCGGCCACGAAGGCGGCGGCCACGACGAAGAGGCCCGACACCGCGAGCCAGAAGCCGCGCGCGTGGGTCTGCTCGCGCGTCGACGACCAGATGTTCACCGCGGCGGCGAGAATGGCCACGACGATCACGGCCATGGCGCCCCAGCCGAGCGAGCGGTCGGTCTGCGCGTCGGCGAAGAGGGTCATCGTGCCGCCGGCCTGTTCGAACCCCATCCAGAAGAAGATGTTGAACATGCACAGGATGATGATGACGGCGATGCGCTGCGCCTCGTCGGAGCTCGACCCGCGGAAGAGCTTGAAGAACACCGCGCCCGCGAAGCCGAGACCCAGCACCGCGCGGGGAATGGCGCCGACGCCCTCCCACACGGGGCCGATCACGCGCCACGAGAGCAGCGTGGCGACGACCACGCCGACGCCGCCGGCGACCCACACGGCGACGTCGAGGTAGTCTTTGCGCACGAGCATCGCGACGGGGGCGCCGGGCACGTCGCCCGCGCGGTACGCGCCGTCGCCCGCCTTCTCGGTGGTGGGCGCGCGGTTGGGCGGGAGCCCCACGTCGCCGAGGAGCTTCTGCCACGCGACGAAGACCCCGAGGCCCGCCATCATGCCCACGGCCGCGGCCGTGAAGCCGATGTGCCAGCCGACCTTCTCGCCGAGGTACCCGCACACGATGGGCGAGAAGAAGGCCCCGAGGTTGATGCCCATGTAGAAGATCGTGAAGCCGCCGTCGCGGCGCGCATCGTTCTCGCCGTAGAGCCCGCCCACGATGGTCGAGATGTTGGGCTTGAAGAACCCGTTGCCCACGATCAGAAGCCCGAGCGCATAGAAGAGCAGCGACTCGGAGGCCATCGCGAGGTGCCCCAGCGCCAT
>CAISKJ010000383.1 GCA_903885885.1 uncultured delta proteobacterium | reverse complement strand
CGGCGGTTGGGGTGCCGCGGGTCGTCGGGCGCCGCGCTCGCCCCGTAGGTCGAGTACCCGTTGGTGTAGTTCGCCGGGCGCGGAAACGGATCGGCGTTCGCGGGCACAAACTGCTCGCGCTGCGGGTTCTCGTCGCGCAGGCGCACGTCCCAGCCGCCGAGGTCGACGCGCGACCACCCGGTGCCCGCGAGGTACACCTCGGCCCACGCGTGCGCCTCGTTGCCCACGTAGCGCGCGGGCATGCCCAGCGCGTGGAGCGTGAGCACGAAGGCGTACGCGCGGTGACGGCACGCCCCGACGCCGCCGAGGGCGAGGCGAAGGTACAGGTTGGTCTCGGGCGAGGCGGGCAGGTCGGCGTCGCGGTAGTTGCGAAAGTACCGCACGAGGGCGTCGAGCGTGGCGCGCATCCCGTCGCTGCGGCGCGCCCCCACGTGGGTGAGCACGCGCGAGGAGCCCACGGCGAGAAACGACGGCACCGCGGGCTCGGGCTGCGAGCCGCGGAGGTCCGTCGAGCCCGGGAGGCTGTCGGGCACGGCGCCGCTCGGGGCCACGAAGGCGTGCTGCGGCGCGGCGATCACGTACGACAGGTGCACCGTACGGGCGGTCTCGGCGCGCACGAAGAGGTTGCCCGCGGAGTCGTGAAAGAAGGCAATGGGCACCTCGGGCTCGGAGCGGTACGAGAGCACCGCCTGGTCGCCCGCGACCGAGGGGATGGCCGTGGTCGCCGTGGCTGAGAGCTCGACGTCGACGTCGGCCGTGAAGCGCGCCACGGGCTCGCGCGCCCACACCGAAGGAACGGCCCCGACGCGCAGCGGGCGCATCGAGGGGTCGCGCACCGAGAGGCGCCCGAGCTCGTCCACCGCATCGAAGGCGTGCGTGCGCTTGAAGGGCGTAATGGCCGGGGTGAACACCTCGCGGTAGCGCAGCGTGGCGCCCGCGGGCGAGCGCGTGTCGGCGTCCATGCCGCGCGAGACGGCCTCCCAGTTGTCGCGGGGGTGCAGAATCGACGACGAGGGCTGCTGCTCGCGGTTCTCGGACCACCCGGTGCCGCTGGCCGTGCGACGAAAATCCTCGGCGCTCTCGGGGCGGCTCAGCACCCCCGCGGGCAGCTCACCGATCGCGAGGTCGCCGGGGATGAACCGATGGAGCCGCGGCCCCGGTGATTGCGCCGCGCCCGGCAGCGCGGCCGCGAGGGCGATGAGTGTGAGCGTGACGCCGCGACGCATGGAGGGGGGAGCGTGCATGGGCGCGTCCGAGGTCGCAAGGGCGCGTTGCGTTCCGGCCGACAGACCTTTCGTGCGGGCGTGTTATGGTTCCGCGCACGATGGAGTCACTCCTGTACGTCGTGCTGGGCGCGCTGGCCTTGTCGGTGCTGATCGTCGTCCATGAGTTCGGTCACTTCATCGTCGCGCGTGCGTTCGGCATGCGCGCGAGGGTGTTCTCCGTGGGCCTCGGTCCCGTCATCGCGCGGTGGCGCCCGCGCGGCAGCGAGACGGTGTTTCAGGTCGCGGCCATTCCCCTCCTCGCCTACGTAAACATCGCCGGAATGGACCCGCGCGAGCCCGGCGACCCCCACGACCGCGGGAGCTACAAGAACGCCTCGCTCCTCGCGCGGCTCCTGGTCATCGCGGGGGGGCCCCTCGCCAACTACCTCGCCGCGATGGTCATCGTGTTCGGGCTCCTCGCCGTGGGCGGCGACCCGAAGCTGCAGACCGAGTCGCGCATCGGCGAGGTCATCCCCCACAACGTGGCCGACCAGGCGGGCCTCCGCGCGGGCGACCTCGTCACGAGCGTCGGGGGACAGCCCATCTCCACGTGGCGCCAGCTCGTCGACCGCGTGTCGCACTCCGAGGGGCGGCCCCTCGAGTTCGTCATCGACCGCGGCGGCCAGCGCATGAACCTCACGCTCACCCCCCGCATGGACCCCACCCTGCACAGCCACAAGATCGGCGTGATGCAGACCACGCGCTACGTGCCCGTGCCCCTCAGCGCCGCCGCCGTGCGCGCGATGATCGCCCCCGCCCACGCCGTGGTCGAGAGCGCCCACGCCATGCGCCGCATGTTCCGCGGCAAGGAGCAGGTGCGGGTCATGGGCCCCGTCGGCATCGTGAACGAGATGGTGCACGAGGCCCGCCGCGGGTGGCGCGACTGGGTCAACATGGTGTGGCTCATCTCCGTGGGTCTGTTCTTCCTCAACCTCCTCCCGGTGCCCGCGCTCGACGGCGGCCGCGCGGTCTTCCTCGCGTACGAGTTCTTCCTCCGCCGCAAGCTGCCGCCGCGCTTCGAGTACGCCGCCGTGGCCGTCTCGATGGTGCTCCTCCTCGGCGTGGCCGCCGTGTGCCTCGTGGTCGACACGGTGAACTGGCACTGACCCGATCGCAACAATCGCGAGAATCTCCCTCAAGTCCCGCCGCCGCCCGTCGTTGATCTCGATGTGACCAACGACTGTCAAAGCCTCCCGCCGCGGAGGCGCACCACCACGAGGCCGCCGATGCGTCAGCCGCGCCTGTTGCCGACGGTGCTCGTCGTCGACGACGACCCTGCAGTCTGCCGGGTCATCGGCAAGCTCCTCCTCCGGCAGGGCTTCACCGTCATGTACGCCCACTGCGCCGCGGAGGCCCTCACCATGCTCGACGGCGCATCGCACGTCGACCTCGTGCTCACCGACCAGATCATGCCCGGCATGACGGGCGTCGAGCTCCTCGACCGCGTGCACCTGCGCTGGCCCACCATGCCCGGGGTGCTCATGTCGGGCATCGCCGCGGCGCCCCCGCGGGGCTTCCTCCAGACGCTCCGCAAGCCCTTCTCCGCGAACGAACTCTCGCACTGCGTCTCCGAAGTGCTCAGCCCACGCCCACGCTGATCGGCGCGCCGCGCGCGCGCACCGTTGCGCCGCCGCCGCGAGACGCGGTAGGCACCCATCGCTCGACGAACCTCATGGAGCGATCCCTCACCGACCCCGCGACCCTCGTGCGACGCTGGCGCCTGCCCGACGCGTCGCTGCCTGCCATCACCGCGGCCTCCGATCGCTTCGCGCTCAAGCTCTCCGAGCACCTCGCGCGGCAGCTCGAAGGCGCCGACGCGAGCGACCCCATCGCGCGGCAGTTTCTCCCCTCGGCCGATGAGCTCGTCGAGCGCGAGGGCTTCGTGAGCGACCCCGTCGGCGACGCCCACGTGCAGCGCGTCCCAGGGCTCTTGCAGAAGTACCGCGGCCGCGCCCTCGTGGTGGCCACCGCGGCGTGCCCGGTCCACTGCCGCTACTGCTTCCGCCGCGAGTACCCCTACGCCGACGCGAGCGCCGCGAGCCGCTGGCCCGAGGTCGTGGCCTCGCTCCGCGAAGACCCCTCCATCACCGAGGTGATCCTCAGCGGCGGCGACCCCCTCTCGCTCTCCAACGCCGTGCTCGCGCGCATGGTCGGCGCCCTCGAAGAGGTGCCCGCGCTCACGCGACTGCGCATTCACACGCGCTTCCCCACCACGTCGCCGTCGCGCGTCGACGACGGGCTCGTCGAACTCCTCCGCCGCACGCGCTTCGCCCCCGTGGTGGTGGTGCTCCACGTCAACCACGCGCGCGAGCTCGAGGGCGACGCGGCCGACG
The DNA here is from genome assembly GCA_903885885.1 of uncultured delta proteobacterium. Lineage (GTDB taxonomy): Bacteria > Myxococcota_A > Polyangia > Polyangiales > CAISKJ01. Next base: position 136 of record CAISKJ010000383.1, on the reverse strand, counting down.
CGGTGCGACGCCTGCGCGCGACGGGCGCCATGCTGCTCAGCCAGACGGTGCTGCTCCGCGGCGTCAACGACGACGAAGACACCCTCGCGGCCCTCAGCGATCGCCTCGGCGCGCTGGGCGTGGCGCCCTACTACCT
>CAISKJ010000382.1 GCA_903885885.1 uncultured delta proteobacterium | reverse complement strand
GACGATGGCCACGGCGATGACGGCCCCGACGCCCACGATGGCGCCCACGATGAGCCCGGTCTTCGAGCGGCGCCGCGGGACCTCGGCGCCCGGCGGGAGCGACGCGCCGAAATCGGCCGCCGGGGCGTGCCCCTGCTCGACGAAGCGAATGGAGCCCACGCTGTCGAAGGGCGACGGCTGCGCGGGGCTCATCGCGGGCGACGGCGGGGGCGCGGGGAGCGAGATCGCGTGCCCCGCGGGCGCGGCCTGCGAGGGGCCCGACGGCGGACCCGACGGCGTGGGCTGCGCGCCGTTCGAGATGTCGAGGGCGGCGTTGAGCTCTTCGGGGCTCGCGGGCTGAAAGAGCTCGGCCGGGAGCTGGCGGATCACCGTGGCCGCTTCGGAGATGAAGTCGGCGCGGTCGAAGCGGCGCGTGCTCACCTCCTGGTCTTCGAGGGCGAGCGAACTCTCTCCGCGGCGGCAGCGCGCGAGGTCTTCGTGGAGCTCGCCCATCGAGAGGTAGCGGGCCTCCCGATCCTTCGCGAGGCACTTGAGAATCACGGCCTCGAAAGACCGCGAGAGCTTCTCGCACTCGGGGTAGATGCTGGGCGGCGCGGGCGTGTGATAGAGGTGCGCCGTGAGGATGCCCATGAGGTTGTCGGCGTCGAAGGGGATCTTGCCGACGACCATCTCGTACATCATCACCCCGAGGCCGTAGACGTCGGTGGTGGCGTCGATGTTTTTGTCGCCCGAGGCCTGCTCGGGGGACATGTAGTGCGGCGTGCCGAACACCGAGCCCGTGCGGGTGCGCGCGGCCTTCGAGTTCTGCACCTTGGCGATGCCGAAATCGAGGATCTTGACGAAGTACGGATCCTCGGGCTTGCGCACGATGTGAAAGTTGTCGGGCTTGATGTCGCGGTGCACCACGCCGATGTCGTGCGCGGCCGAGAGGCCGTCGGCGATCTGCATGGTGATGTGCAGCGCGAAGTCTTCGGGCAGCGGCTGGCGACGGTCGCTCCCGGGGGCCTTGGGCATGCGCGCCAGGAGGTCGCCGAGGGAGCGGCCCTCGAGGTACTCCATCACGAAGAAGCGCGAGTTGTCGGGGAGCGAGCCCCAGTCGTAGATCTCGACGATGTGGGGGTTCTGCACCGAGGCGGCGGCGCGCGCCTCCTGCTCGAAGCGAATCACCAGGTCTTCCTCCTGGCTGTACTCCGCGCGGAGCACCTTCACCGCGTAGGGGCGGCGGCTCTCGGTGTCGATGGCGCGGTACACCACGCCCATGCCGCCGTCGCCGAGCACCTTGTCGACCGCGTAGCGGTTGAGAATGGTGGTGCCCACGAGGCGGTCGCGGTCCGACGCCACGACCACGAGGTCGAGCACGGCGCCGTCCACGTCGCAGACGCGGGCGCTCGCCTCAAGAAACCGCTTGTGACACTTCGGGCACTCTCGCATCGGGATGATTGGCTCTGCGCAATCCACCGAGAGATCGCGGTTTTTGTTTGGTTACCGCGTTCCCGCAGCGGTGACAAGCTTCACTCGGGTTTACGCGACGGCGCGCGGCCCCCATCGTGGGGCCTCGCGGCGGGCGCGGCCAGTGCCGAGAGCGATTGCAGCCGCATCAACGCACGCGCCTCGAGGGGCGTGCCCGCCCCCAGCGCGACGACCTGACGAAGCGCTTCGACGGCGCGGGCGCGCTGCCCCGCGTCGGCCAGCATGAGCGCGTGCAGGTACCGCAGCGAGGCCTCGCGCGGCGCCAGCGCGATGGCCTCGCCCATGCGCTGCTCGGCCACCGCGCGATCGCCCGCCACCCAGAGGGCCTGCGCCAGCTCGCCCAGGAGCGTGGCTGTGGGCTCGCCCATCGCCCGCGCGCGCTCGAGCGTCGTGGCCGCGGCGCGCGCCTCGCCCAGCAGACGAAAGGCCGGCCCCGCGGCGGAGAGCACGTCGCGGTTCGTGGCGCCGCGGCGCACCGCCTCGCGGAGCGCGTCG